>DXJM01000173.1 GCA_019057355.1 Promethearchaeota archaeon
AGATAGTATGTATGATACAATTACAGCAAAACCTTTTTTTTGTAACACGAATATAAAGAATCAATTTTCGGATAGAAACTTAATAAGGTGAAATTTTTTGGTCAATATTGAACATCTAAATCCCGGAGTCCCCATTGCAGGACCATATACTCCAGTCATCAAGGCAGGAAATCTATTGTTTATTTCAGGGCAAATCGCTGACCAAGGAATCGAAGAAGTTAGAGAACAAACCACAAATGTATTGGAAAAAATTAACTTCCTTTTAGAATCCTGTAATGTGGCTCTTAAAAATCTTATTAAAGTTAACGTTTATCTTACTAATATAGAAGACTTTCAAGAAATGAATGAAGCTTATAGAGCTTTCTTTTTAAAATATGGTGTTAAAGAAAATTTTCCGACAAGGACTACGATTCAAGCTCAACCCCCCATAAAAGGCTTTTGTATCGAAATAGACGCGATAGCTGTACTATGATATGTGAATTAATAATAATACTAACTAATATTTTTATAAAATCAGGAAATATGTGTGATACTTTTGTAGCATTAGGAAATTCCACGGAAGATGGAAGTGTAATTTTTGGAAAAAACTCTGATCGTCCTAATAATGAAGTGCAACTCATAACTCATTCACCTAAAATGAAGCATTCTAAGGGTGAAATGTTAAGATGTACTCATCTGTCTATACCACAAGCTAAAGAAACTGCAGAAATCATACTTAGCCAACCTTGGTGGATGTGGGGTGCTGAAATGGGTGTTAATGAATTCAATGTCGTTATTGGAAATGAAGCAGTTTATAGTCTCGAGCCTTTAAGAAATGTAGGATTATTAGGAATGGATTTATTAAGATTAGGTCTTGAAAGGTCAAAAAATGCTAAGGATGCGACACATACAATTATTAACTTACTCGAAGAATTTGGACAGGGAGGTGGATGTGCTCATAATGATTCAAGCTGGTTGTATCACAATTCATTTTTAATTGCCGATCCTAAAGATGCTTATGTTTTAGAAACAGCAGATAAATGGTGGATCGCTGAAAAGGTACGGGATGTTAGATCGATTTCTAATGGATTTTCAATCAGTGGAAAAGGAGATTTCAGGCGCGAAGGAATAATTCAACATGCAATTGATATGGGATATTGTAAAGATGATGATTCGTTTGATTTTGCTTCAAGCTTTTCTGGAATGCATGTTTCTAATATTCTCTCGCCTCATTCAAGAGCTGGAAAATCTGCACTTTTGTTAGAAAATAATAAAAATAAAATAACTCCTGCATTAATGATGGACTTTTTACGAGAACACGATGCAGGGATATGCATGCATGGAAGTTTTGAATCAACGGGTTCCCAAGTCTCGCATTTATGTAAGGGAACAAGTTCGATACATTGGTTTACAGGTAGCGCCCTTCCTTGTTTGAGTCTTTATAAACCATTTATCTTTCCCTTAGAAGGTCAACTTGTATATAAGTCAGGACCATACAAAAGCATCATTCCTGAATGGTATTGGTGCCAACATCATGAAAAAATAAAATTTATAGATGATCATGATCGTTATGTAAAAGAGTTATATAACTATCAAAATAAAATGATAAGAATGGTAAACCAAGCGATTTCTGCAAATAATAATTTAATTAATACAACAAATATTAATCGCCTAAAAGAACTTAATCTAAAAGCATGGGAAATTTCTAGAAAAATGATAGCTTAAAAAGATAAAAGATAAAATTATTATGTTATCAATTATTTATTTCATTATCTTTTAGAATAACTTGTCAATAGGTAATAAACATGTCGTTAACTCTAATTGGAAAAGAAGGTGTCATCTCAAACTACAAACGTGGTCGTCATACAATACATCAAAAACACTGTATTATTGTTTTTCAGGATATTAAAACCCGAAAAGATGCTAATAAATTAATTGGCAAAACAGTTGTTTGGACGAGTCCATCTGGCAGGGATTTAAGAGGGATTATAACACGTTCTCATGGTAATAATGGTGCTGTAAGAGCTCATTTTAAAAACGCAGGAGTGCCAGGACAAGCTCTTGGTACTAGAGTAAAAATAATCAAATGAGTTATTTTAAATTCTCTTTTATTTACTTTTACATATGCGATGTGTATGGATTTTTTAATTATAAAGCTGTAAATTGTTTTTACTTTTCAATTAAATAGAAAATTTATTCTGAAATATGTTATTTCCATATTTTAATCCTTTAGTTTTCCATTCTGAGTTCAATATTTTTTTTCTCCTATTTTGAGGCTTCTTTCTTCAATTAAATGAGATATTATTCACATGATATATGCTTTTTTCAAGATTATTTTATGTATATGATCGTGAATAGGTAGCTTTTTATATAATTAGATTAGGTTAAAATTAGAAACCATGTCAGAGATTACATCACAATTATGCCGATTTTGTCTAACGACTAAAAATTTAACTTATTATTGTGAGAATTGTGGATCTTCATGTTGTTCTGACTGTATACACGAGGAAAAATTGGGTTACTATGTTTGCCATAAATGTAATTCAAAAAATATTGATATTCGAGATGAAGGTGACACAAAAATATGTAAGAATTGTGGTTCTGAGGATGTAAACAAGGCATTTCATAATTTTAAATCTTGTCCAAAATGTAGTTCGAAGAACGTCCTAAACATTTATGAAAAAAAAGAGGAACTCGAGCAAAAATTTTTAGACATGATTAAAAATACACGATCATTTGCAGAACCGTTCATTAGTACTAGAAATCAATTGGTTCTTTTAAGAGAGAGACTTAAAAATGCAAGAGAACCGCCAATCAGATGCTATCAATTCCCAAAAATGGAGAAAGAGGTAATAATGTTGATTAAAATGTTTAATGAGGTCGTAAATACCTTGCTTGATAAGATCAACATTCATTTTCATCATTTTTCTCTTAATCAAGATTATTTTTTCAACATTTATGTCCAACCTAATTCAAGCATAAAAGTAATTGAAAATATTTTACAAAATTTGCAGAGGAGTTATGGATCAATACAGGAATATATCTCTAAAAATTCAAAAATTATGGATGAGGCAATCAATAAAAATAATGCAAATTTTCAATTAATCGACCAAATCAATGATTATTTCTTAAAATACAAAAATGATCTGAACTTATCTAACATTGAAAAGCCAATTTACGCAATCGAGGCAATATATGATAATGGATACAAAGAGCAGAAATACAGTCTGAAAAACAAAGGTATTTTATTTATTACCACCATTGATTTATCATTTATTCAATTATCTGGTAGAATAAAAAAGAAAAAAAAAATGATAATAAAAATTCCCATAAAAGATCTAAATAGCATGGACAGAAAGGGCAAAAGGGGGATTCATTTGGATTTTACTTTTGGAAAATATGAGTTTCAATTGCCTAAACAAACAAATACTCAGGTATTGGAATATATTGCTTTTGCGCAATATTTTGATAATAAAACGAAAGACCTGCTTGAAGCAGGTAAAAAACTCCAGACAATGGATTTGGATTTAAATAATGTGATTAATTTTATTGAGGAGGCTATTAATTCATTTTTTAGCCTGAAATGCAAGTATAATAAAAGCAACAGTACATCATCATCATCTCAAGAAACCGAAAATGGAATAAAATCGTATTCTCATCATTCTAATGAGCAGGTAAGTAATAATCAATTTGGAAGTGTTCTAAATCAACAATCTAATTATTATCTTCCTTCTCGAGGTTATACTTCAGGCGGTTCTTTTGAAAATCAACCAGGTTATTCCAATAATTATCCACGAATGCCATCAGGCCAAGATTTTAATAATAATCTTGATAGAAATGATAGAAATTATCTATTCAGAAGGGTCGGGAGATTTCAATCGGATTTTCCAGATCCTAGCTATCCCATAAATAGTTATGATACTGAATGGTTTCATAAAGCGGGACTAAATAGACATTCAAATATTGAAGATATCCCTTTTATCGATCCCACCTATGAAAATTATAATAAATATCATTTATCGGACTATTTTGTCCCAAATCCTCGCCACATGGAAGAAAGCAAGAGAATGAGAGAATTAAAAAAGGAACGCTATAGCTTGCACATGACATTAAAAAAGTTAGATGAAAAGTTTGATCTCAATCTAATTACTGAAGAAAGTTATTTTAAAGTATATAATGAGTTACAAAATAAGATATCTGAAGTAGATGAAAATATAAATTTATTAAAAAAAGAACTATATCATAATTTATAATGCACTCTCTAAAGAAAGGAAAAATAAAGAAGGAATTGACATGAGTAATTCAAAACTAAAAGAAAAACTTTTTAATCAAAACACAGGTGTATCGAAGGAAAAAAAATTAATAAAGCAATTAGTTTCTGATCTAATGGACTTGTTAGAAAAAACAGAAAATGGAAATGGAACGTATACTGAATTTATTAATGAAATAAAGCAGGTATTGGAAAAGGATCCTATTTATTTCACTCATAAAATTTATCCCAAGTTAAGAAAAAAATATGAGAAATATAAGCTACGAGAAATAGAAAATCCCGATGAGTTCTTAGAATTTGAAGAAGGGTTGCTTAAGAATATCTGCTTGCTCAAGGATGAAGAAAACGTGATATACAGTTTTCGAGGTCAAATGATAAAAAAAATTGAAGATTCCAACAAAAGAATCCTTTTTAACAATGCTAACATCTTTTTTACTAATAAACGCATGATAGTATTATCTAATGGCCTTCAAGTAGACTCTAACGATCCGAAAATACATGGTCGTTTTAAAGATGATTATATCCAAAAATATTATATCAGCATGATTGTAAACAGGAGTCTTTATGACACTAAACCTTGCTTTGGTTATGAATTCCCTATTTTTAACCTTTATAACATAAAAAAAACAAAAACTCACGTAGAATTTGCATTCTATCAAGGAAAAAAAAAAAGGGTGTGTGAAATATTCCCTCAAGATCCTTCCAAATTAAAAGAAATTAAGGATGAACTTCTCGACAAAAATTATGAGGATATTCCTCCTGATCTCCTAAAAACTCCTTGTAAATCTTGTGGCAGGAATATTTCAGGGGATGGGAAAAGCGTCGTGTAGGGAAAAAGGGTAGATTTCGTCGGTGGCCGCATCATTAAAAAAAAAAAAAAAAACACAACTCAGACAAAAACACAAAGAGAATAAAGCAACAAGCAAACAGAGACAACAGAAACTACGCAGATACTTCTAAGATACAACCGTTGC
>DXJM01000174.1 GCA_019057355.1 Promethearchaeota archaeon
CTTTCGAGGAATTAATTATTATATATATCCAATTGTATCAGTTTTCAGTAAGATAGGATGGTTTTTTATTTGGAAACACCTCCAAGAAAAAAAGAAGATTTTAACCTCTTTTAAAACTTGCATTATTGTCTGTATTATTGCATCTTCAATCATTTTAATATTCTTATTTAATAATATTCTTTTTGAAATAAAGGTATTGCTCTTTATATTGACAGTAGGCTTTTTATTAGGATCAATTTATGCATTCAGATTATACTCTACGCCAATTGCCGCTACCTTGATTTCTGAAGCGGCAGTGGATTACAAAAATAATGATTTAACAGTGAAAATAGAAAATATATCTGGAGCTTATATGGGCTTATTCACGTTTACAGTGTCTTTTGGTCCTGCCATGGCTAATTTAATATTAGCATTTATATTTACTGGTAATAATAAGAGCAATGAATTGATCATAATTTTAGTTTTTGCTTCAATGGCTTTATTTTTTCTCATAAGTCTTTTTTATTTGAATAAGATACATGTAAAAGAGACGAAATGATTGAAAATAAAATAATTGAACAACATTTCCTTATCTCTTGTTTTGCCTGTAGAATTTAAAAGAATAAATTTTTAAGAAATTTCTATTATTAGAAATAGGAGGTAAAATGCATTGTCTATTAAAGTATTGATTGCAGATGATTCATCATTCCAGAGACAAATTATAAAATCAATAATAGATGCTCATGAAGATATTAAAGTTATAGGAACTGCACGAAATGGACGAGACGCAATCGAGAAAATTGGCAAGTATAACCCTGATGTTTTAATCTTGGATCTTATTATGCCCGAAATGGACGGGTTTGAAGCATTTAAATATTTATCTGAACATTATCCAATCCCCACGGTAATTTTATCTGCATTAGATCCAGGATCTTTAGATCATGCCGTTCAAGCACTTCTCTTAGGAGCTGTAGATTACATTCAAAAACCAAAAGCAGATTGGCAGTCAGAGTTGCCAGAATTTAAAAAGCAACTAATAGAAAAAATTATTCTTGCTTCTTATATTAATAAAAACTATAAAATGAGACATGATACTTTGTTAGATGCTTTAGTAGAACAAAAGAATATTATGGGTAAAATTATAAAAGTTGACACTAGCCTAGTTGAGAAGACAATAGTTAAACCAAAAGAAGAAAGAGATATTTCACCTATTATCTTAAAATCAAACATTATCGTTATTGGAGCTAGCGTGGGCGGTCCAAAAACGCTAAAATCTATATTAAGCACGATACCAAAAGACTTTTCAACCCCAATATTAGTAGTTCAACACATGAATGAATATTTTATGAAACAATTTTCTCATTCCCTAAATGATAATTGTAAAGTTAAAGTTACTTTACCAAAAAATGGAGATAAAATTGAACCTAACACCATCTATTTAGCTCCTGGAGGTAATCATATGGAAATTGCTGTAAATAACAATAGGCCTTGTGTTAGAACTTTTAGAGGAGAACCAGTTAATTTTTGTATTCCCTCTGTTGATGTCTTGTTTTTTTCTGCCGCAAAAATTTATGGAGAGAAAGCAATGGGAATATTATTAACTGGCATGGGCAAGGATGGTGTTGAAGGATTAAGAGCAATCAAGGAAAAAGGAGGCCGAACGATAACCGAATCAAAAGAAACAAGTATATTATATGGGATGCCTAAAATAGCTGCGGAAACTGGAGCTGCTCAATTAATAATCCCTAATTATAAGGTAAAAGAATGCATGGTTGAATTTTCAAGAAGAAATATTTAGCACTAAATTACCATCTTTTTCGAGATGTGTGGGACTTGATATTTCCACTTGTTTATGGTAAATCTCCATTTTTCTTCGATTTTACCATAAATATCCTTGCTTATTACGTATTTATTTTTCTTAAAATCAGATATCGATTTTAGATATTCTTCAATATATAATTTTGCCTTGGAAAATCCATTCAAGCTAAATTTTGTGTATATTTTTTCAAGCTCGTTCAGAGTATCATTTTCAAATAATTCATATTTAATTTCAATCAGATTTTCTTTAGGAATTTGGGGTGAATCTCTAAAATAACACCTCAACACATCCCGGTATACATGGAAAATATAGGTTTCAATTTCTTTATCCGATACTTTTTGGAGCATGAATGGGCGGATACCTTTTTGAAAAAAGTTCCATGTTGAGAGAAATACCTCAAATGGATTACGATAGATGTGAATGAATTTTGCTTCCGGGAATAGTTCCAACAGAAGTTTTATTCTTGCAGTATGGGCTGGATTTTTCAATACAAGCTGTTTTCCCCTCATGTGATATGTCGTTTTTTGTAAAAGATAATAATAATTTTTCTTCCATTGATTGATAATCCAGTTTGAAATTCCTTTAAACCGAACATATCTATAATATTTTTGAATCATGCCTGTTCCGGGAAAATAGAACGCATTATATAACGTATAAGGAAAAATGTTGCCTAAAGCCATCTCGTCTTCTTGGGGTAAATATGTAGCAAGCTCCATATTATCCATGGGTCGCGTTTTTGGGAGGAAAAACTTTAATATAGAATGAAAAAGACTATTACTTAGAAATGAATTGGGAAAGGATGCTTCTAGCATGGATATATACCCAAATTGAGGATCCTGGGTCATAATATTATGTAAATGTGTCGTTCCGCTTCTCCAATGACCGAGAATGAATATTGGGGGTTTAGTAATTTCAATTTTTTTTATAACCTTATCATACTTCCAATGTTCATAAGCTCGAAATGGAATGCCTAAAGCACTGAGTAAATTAATGATAGCAACTCGATGAATGTATTTTAATGCAAAAAAACCATTTATAATTAATAATTTCATCAAATTTTTATATGATCCGCCTATAGAAGGTCCAATATGACTTTGAATGCTATCTTTTTGTTTCAAAGGACTTACCTTTTCAAACCGAATAAAAAATTTTTTTTTAACAACACATCATATTTTTCACTAAATAAGATATCATTTAGAAGGAATTATCTAACTACTTTAATTTTTTGCTTAATTATTTCATAATACCTGGATATTCTATAGATAATTCTCAAAAATAAACTTATATAAATTCCTGCAGAAGAATTACTAAAATATAACTAAATTTGATTTTGTAAAAATCTGTTGTCCAAAATAAAGGTCGATAATGAGATAATAATAGGATCATTAAAATTAGAAGATTACAAAAGGAATAGTCTTGAAAAATACATGAGTCCAGGGGAATGGAAGTTTTTCTCTATAGTATATACATATAAAACATAATTTCTATCATCACTAATGGGAAAAATAAATTCATTTTCTCAAATTCTGCCTAATTATTTGATTGAGATGAATGATTTATGACTTCAATTGATAATAAAATAGCAATATTGTGTCAAATATTCTTTCACATATTTTAATAATCTTTATTTATTTCATAAGATAATAGTAATTTATAAAAAAAACAATGGATAACGAATAAATTATGACCGAAGAAAAACATAAAGCAGAGTACGATTATAGTTTCGAATATATATCCAAAAAGCTCGAGGGAAAAAAAGACAGTTATGGAATGTTAATGAAGGAAATCGTCAGAACAGGTATTTGCACTGAGTGTGGAACTTGTGCAGCTGTTTGCAACGTTCTGGAATGGGATCATGTTCTTTCTCAGCCTAAACTCGTAGGAAAGTGCACAGGTTGTGGGATATGTTATAATCAATGTCCGCGAACAATAACGGATCCAATTGAATTGATGGGGGAATTTAGGACGGGATACGTTGCTCATACAAATATTCCCGAAATAATTGGCGGTCAAGATGGAGGTACGGTAGTAAGCCTATTGTGTTATTTATTCGATGAACATTTAATAGACGCAGCTATAGTAACAGTTAAAAACCCAGATAAACCGTGGTATCCTATTGCTAAAATTATAACCTCAAAAAAGGAAGCAATCGAAAGTGCAGGATCTATTTATGCTCATAGTCAAACTGTTGAAGCATTAATGGATGCTATCCGATCAGATTATAGATCGATTGCTTTTGTTGGAACTCCTTGTAATATCAATGCTGTTGATAAAATGATGAATAGTCCTCACGGCATGCTCAAGTATTTTATGAGGGCTAATGTATTGAAGATCGGATTATTCTGCATGGATAGCTTTTCACCTGAAACCTTATATGCAAAATTTGAAAAGGATGGATTGGATCTTACAAAGATTGTAAAAATGGATATTAATAAAGGGAAATTCCATTTATATGAAGATTCAAATAGAGAAGCCATAAAATCTTATACCATTGCATCATTGCATAAATACAAGTCATCGAGTTGTAATTTTTGTATCGATTTAACTTCAGAAAATGCAGACATATCAATAGGATCGGTAGGAAGCGGACCAAAAAAAAATACTGTATTTTCCAGAACAGGAATTGGAACGGAAATAATTGAAGACGCTGCTAAAAAGGGATATATAACTATTGAGCCTTTCAAAGAGATAAACTTGGATTCTATATTATTTTTAGCTAAGCTAAAAAAAGTAACGCAATATAATATTCAAAAGAGAAAAGTCTTTATCGTCAGAGATGGTGATGTTAAAGGAAAAAAAGAAATAGTTGAATCTGGACCTATTTCAGAAAAAGCAAAGGAACTTATGGGTACACGGAAAGCCTTGAGCTTGACAAAAGAGCTCAATGAAAAAACCAAAATTTTGAAGATAATTTTGACAAATTCGGTGGGATTTGTAATAGAAAATATCACCGCTAGAATAACATTAGTCGAAAACGTATTTGAAAAAAATCCGTGGATAGCTTCAATAAACGAATTATTTCCCTATGAATCACTAGAAATAGATTATCCTGTAGAAAAATTGGAAGGAACTGTTCTTGTTGAGGCCTCATCAGATGAATATGGGAAGATATTTTCTCGATCAATAAAATTTGGTCCTGAAGAAAAAAAATAGTCTAAAATTGATACTCAAGGGATTCTTTCATAAGTATCTAGTCAAAATCAAGTTACCATCTTTCATGTGATATCTTGGATTGATATCTTATTTTTTTAAAAAAAATAACCAGGGAAAGCATTTAAACACGTCGATCAATGCAATAATGCAATGCAACAGATTGATATATCGCCAGAAAAAGAGTTCAACCTTATCAAACCACCGAACTCTGCACCAGTGCGAAGAAAAAATAGATAGAATGGACAAGAAAATGTTTCAATGCTATGAAAGAGACACCTTCAACATGTTCGATCGGTATGGAAATTCCACAAAGCTAATTACATGGCTAACAAGAAAAAGCTCTTTATGAGGAAATTGATATAGATATCATTTATAATGAAAAGAAGAAGGATAAATTAGATCATGAACTTCCAGAAAAATTTTGGAAAAGGAAATTTAATTCTTTTTAACATAACCATTTATCGAGCATTTATACTTCCTTTACTGAATTTTTCGTTTTTAAGGAATCGTTTTCTTGAGTTGGGCTAATAGTTTCTTTTTTAAAGATTGGCATTTCAATACTTATAGCTCCCTCAAGATTGTCATAATCATTAATATAATAGGATACTTTATATTCATTGTCGCTGACTTGATTTAGATCTTTTACTTTATTAATTTTTATTGTTTTTTCTTGGCTAGTTACGACGGGAAAGTTGTATATCTCATTATGATGCTTTGTTGTTCCTTTTTTTTCAATTCTATTATTGATGAAATTAACATGTGAGTTAATTCTATCATCGATATAACTATTTGCGAAATCTCGTAAATTATTAATTCGATTTTCGATTATTTCTTTAAATTTGAAGTCAATCTCATAACCAATGCTATTTCTTTCAGAAATCATTGCCGCTAGGGAACTTGTTCCCGTTCCAAGGAAAGGATCAAGGATGATATCATCCTTTATTGAAAACATGTTAATCAAACGGTATGCCAATTCAAATGGATAAGCAGCACTTCTCACCCTAGTTTTCTCGTAATTCAATTTTTGATTAGTTCCTTTTAAATCCAACCATATATCGGAAAACCACGAATTTCGCTCCTCCCAAAAATAAGAGCTTTCATGCCTTTTTTTTTCAATTTTGAATTTTTAAATTCCCTTTTCCTTCCTTTTCTAAACAATAATATGAATTCATGCTCTAAAGTAGCATAAGCTCCTGGAGGCATCATTCCGGAGCCCATAAATTTATTGGGCGCGTTAGTTTGTTTTCTCCAGAGTATTTCTGGTAATGATTGACATCCTAACTCCAAAAAAGTATTAATTATTGTAGCGTGTGATGGAAAAAGCTGGAAATTATTATCGATGGTTCTGGTTGCATCTCCAATATTTATACAAGCTAGACCTCCGGGCATTAATACTCTATATACTTCTTTCCATACTTTATTTAACTCTTCATGCATTAAAAAAAATGCCTTAATTCCATTTCCTTCTTCAAGAGCTCTTCCAATTTCAGGATTTTGTTTGGAAAAAATATCATCCCATATTTCTATCATTGGATAGGGAGGAGATGTTATGATTAAAGCAATAGAATCATCTTGGACTTCCTCCATTTTATTAGAGGGTGTATAAAATATTTTATGAAATGTTGACATTTTGACATTCCCTTTAATTGGTTACTTACTTATAAATAAAAAACAGGCTTCTTTTTATTTTCTATTTTGTTTTTTAGTGGATATATTTATTTTCCTCTTTTTACCTTCATTTTTATTTATCTTTTAATACCTTTGATTTTTTTTCAAAAAAAAGTATTAATAAATGATA
>DXJM01000175.1 GCA_019057355.1 Promethearchaeota archaeon
ATAGAATCAATATATATAACTTTAAGGAAAAAATTTATTGATTGAACTGAAAATCACCACCTACATTCAAGTTGCAAGTTGATGCTAAATTTGCATAGAACATGCTCACCTTTTTAAATTTCGTGTTCATATTACTATCATAGAGTGAACAAAACAAAAAAGAAGTGAAAAAAATGAGTGATAAAATGATAAAATCTTCTAAAAAAACGATTCATACAACATTATCAGAGGAATCAAATGAAATATTAGACAAATTTGCAAATTTAACCGATAAAAATAATCAAAAAATATTTGGTAATAAATCTAAAGTTTTAGAGAAAGCATTAGAGCTTCTTGATAAGAGCTATAATCCTGAAAGTAAAGATGAATTGCAAGCAATATGGGATAGAGCAAAAAATGAGCTTAATATGGTATTAGTTGGAAAGACCACGTATCTTGCCTATCTCTCGGGGGATTATAATAAAGCATTAGAAGAAAATATTGCTATAGATATTATAGAATGGTATACACGTACCAGAATTGAAGATATGGATTTACATAACGTTTTAAAAGCTATAAAATGCGTATGGTTAGCAGCAAATTATTTCTATCAAATTGAAATTGAAAAAGGAAACAAGGGATCATATCAAATGTCTTTATATCATGATTTCCATAGTAAAAAATATAGTGAATTTTGGGGAAATTACTTTTCAAGATTACTACATAATCAAAAAAGATGTGAGGTTGAAATATTTCCGAGAAATTCTTCGCTAATACTGAGAATCTCCGCTCCTTAAAATACTTCACAAGAATACAATTAAAATTATGAGACTCTAAAAATCAAGATGGATACTGATAAAAAATTATATGATGCAATCAAGGAATCCGGGATTAATTTCCTTCTATCAGTACCTTGTGACATGATAAAAGGCTTATTGGAAATCATAGATGAGAAAAAGGAAATTATGCATTTTTCTGTAACTAGAGAAGAAGAAGGGGTAGGAGTTGCAGCAGGTGCATTCTTAGGTGGTAAAAAACCCTCAATTCTGATGCAAAATTCCGGTCTTGGGAACTCCATAAATGCCATTAAATCCTTGCTTGAAATATATGAAATTCCAATTATTTTTATAATAACTCATAGAGGAGCAGAAGGAGAAAAAATACTCGCTCAAATGCCAATGGGGAAGATAACACTAAATCTATTGGATTGCATTGATGTTGAATATATCATAATTGATTCTGAAGTAAAAATTGACGAGATTGTTAAAGCGGTGAAAAAAAGCACCTCCTTTAATAAATCTGTTGCTATTATTTTAAAAAGAACGTTATGGGGCGTGTGAAAATGAAACGATATGATGCTCTCAAAGAAATTCTAAAAAATGTTCATGATGAGTTGATCATTTGCAATATTGGTTTCCCATCTAAAGAGCTTTATAGTTTAAAAGAGAGAGATCAAAATTTTTACATGATGGGTTCAATGGGGCTTGCATCTTCTATTGCTCTTGGACTGGCTTTGGCGCAACCCGACAAAAAAGTATGGTGTATCGATGGAGATGGATCGATTCTCATGAATTTAGGGAGCTTGAGCACGATTGGTCAATATACTCCTCCTAACTTGATTCTCATTATAATTGATAACGGATGCTATGGCTCAACGGGAAATCAAAAAACGCATACATGTAATAAAACTCAATTAGAAATTATTGCTAAAGGAGCTGGGTTTGAATCAATTCATCTTATTGAAGGAAAGGAGGAGATTCTTCCTAAATTAGAGACATTAGGTTCAGGATGTCATTTTATTTTAATAAAAACAGAGCCCGGAAATGCTAAAGTTGAAAATATCCCATTGCATCCCATAAGCATAAAGGAACGCTTCATAAATTCTATTGGAAAGCAATAATTCAATAATTAGAACCATAAATCTCGAAATAAACAATTACTATTTTTTCCCAACAACACCTACGTAAATGGCGGTTTCAGTCTTGCCATCGATTCCAAGTATTTCATTCAATTCATCATCATATATGGCTCCAATGGTGCATGCGCCTAATCCCAATGCTTCTGCAATCAAGTAGAGATTTTGTCCGATATGTCCACAATCCATGTATATATATCGGTAGCACCTTTGCAGATATTTCCATTTCGCTCGCTCTATGATTGCTGTCCACACAAAATTTACGGCTGATCCAAATGTCATTTTTTGACCGAGACACGCCTCAGAGACCAATTCACGTAAATCTCCTTCCTTCAAGCATTCAAGCTCGTGATGCAATACATTATAGTGATATACCCCTGGTTTCATATCTTCAATATTATTTATGATGGGATACGTTTCTATTGGGTACAATCCTCCTGCGGACGGCGTGGTGCGAAATGCAAATTGAGGATATATTCGCGTTAAACCAACCATTCCAAAAAGTAATGAACTGAGATCATTTAATGAAATCGGGTCGTCTTTGAATACTCTAGTAGAATGCCTGTTTAGTAAGACCTTCCAAAAATCATTCTCCAATGAAAGATCTAATTTTGGAAGTGCTTTCTTATAAAGTGCATTTTCACATGTCTTGTATGTTCGCGGTTTTTTTGACCAATCTAAATAATGCGGTGGTATTTTCCCTCTCAAGTATTTCGATTTTTTCTGGAATTTATCTCCATAATTATCATGTTCGTTTGAATTTTCGCTCATTATAATAAATATTACTCATGAATTTAAATAAGTTAATATAGTATTTTAAAACCTGATTGTTAAGATTTAAAAGATTTAAAAAAGTTCTTTTCCAAGTCCTCGATCTAAAAAATCCTTAGGAAATAATGAAGATAAAAAATAAGAAAAAATAATATTAATGGTGAATGGGTCTGCCTTTCTTGTGAACGGCCATTCCAACAACCGCTTCAGCACCTTCAAGAACCATTTCAGATATCGTAGGATGGCTATGTATGGTTTCTCCTACGTCATGGACTGTTAGACCGTGTTGCATGGCAAGTGATACTTCGGATATGAGCTCAGGAGCTTCAGCTCCAATGCAAGACGCGCCAACAATTTTATACGTGTTTTTATCTGCTAGAATCATTATAAATCCTTCTTCTTCACCCATGCATTTTGCTTTTCCGAGAGATTGGTACGGAAATTGTCCCATTAAAACATCTATGCCCTTATCTTTTGCGGCATTCCTTCTTAACCCGACTGAACCAATATTTGGAGATGTAAAGATTGTTGCCGGAACTACATCATAATTTGTTGTTCTTTCTTTTACAGGGAAGCCTCCTATGCTCGCAAGGGCATTTGTGACCGCCACATCACCCATATGGCTTGCTACATGTGCAAGCATTGGAGCTCCTGAAACTGATACGTCTCCTATTGCATAGATGCCCTTTACTGCTGTTTCACATGTTTTGGTGTCAATTTTAACTCCTCCTCGGTCTAATTCAATCCCTATTTCCTCAAGCCCTAAGTTGGAAGATACTTTCGCCCGCCCTATTGAAACCAAGCAATAATCCGCTTCATAGATAAATTTCTTAGTGTTGGGATCATTTTGTTTATCTCGTGGAACATCAGCAGAGCAGGTGGTGGCCTTAACTCCTGAACCAGTGTTTTCAACGGATAAAACAGCTTGGGAAGTATGTATTTTAATTCCTTTTGATTCCAATTTTTTCGCAAGTTCTTTAATAATCATTGGTTCTTCCGTAGCTATAGGGTTGGGTAAGAATTCTAACATTTCTACTTTACTCCCGAAAGTGGCAAAAATGTTTGCAAATTCGCATCCAATGACGCCCGCACCCACAATTAAAAGTCTATCAGGAATAATTTTATAATCTGGGCTTAAGATGTCATCGCTCGTTAAGATTCTTTTATGGTCAATATTAAAGGCAGGAATTAAAGCAGGAGTTGATCCTGTTGCTATGATGACTCGTTTAGATTTAATTGTTTTAGCATCTTGCCCTTCAATAGAAATATCAAACCCATCATTAGAATTTCCTCCTACTATCTTCCCCATTCCAAAGAAAACGTCATTTTTCCATCCTTTTTCTAGACTTTCAATCCCTGCTACTAACTCTGAAACAATTTTATTTTTTCTTTCAACTGCTTTGGCAAAATTTGGTTTGAAGAAGGATATTTCCACACCAAATTCACCCGCTTCATGTACCTGCTCAATTAAATGAGCTGAAGCATACAAGGCTTTCGTGGGTATACATCCCCAATTAAGACAAGTTCCACCAAGTTTTTCTTTTTCAATTAATGCAACTTTTGCTCCGTATTGCGCAGCACGAATAGCAGCGTGATAGCCCCCTGGACCTGCGCCAATAACAGTCATATCATAACTCTCACTCATTTCTTCATCACTGGTGTTTAATAATAATAGATTTTA
>DXJM01000176.1 GCA_019057355.1 Promethearchaeota archaeon
TATTAAGAAGTAATTCTTAAATGTAATATCGAAGGGTTGTTTTATGATTGATGGAAAAACAAAAGAGATAATTGATAAATTAAAAAAAACTAATAATGAATTAACAAAACGAAAAACAATCATGAGAAAAAATAGCGCGGTTCAGGAAGAATTAGAGGAATTTCTTATCATTCTCAATGAAAGTGAAGATATTATAGAAGAATATTCAATGAATCAAAAACAATCTAAATTGAATGATGGAGGTGGTCCGATTCTTCATTCTAAACTTGAAGAAAGAGTAGAAGAAATTAATGATTGGATAGCTAATATTGACAAGCAAATTGATAATTTCTTCAATGATATTTACGATAAAATACCGGGATATATCTTTGGCATTATAGGTCTATTTATCTTTTTGTTCTCTACATTCATTGCAGTCATCCTATATCGCTCTTTCAATCCTAATTATTCTATTTTTCACAATTGGATAAGTGAACTCGGGATCGGATCGCACGGATCGAGTATTGTGTTTAATACGGGATGGATTCTTTCAAGTGGAATGATATTATTTTTTCATGTATATCAAATTCGTAATCTAAAAGAAAAAACAAGGAGGAGATACCTATTAAAACTAATGGCGATATCTAACATTGCCTTTACTTCTGGTATTTTTCTTGTTGGGGTCTTTCCCGCAAATCTAACCGTCCAACATATTATCGCTGCAACCTTTTATTTTTTAGGAGGAGTTAGTTTTTTTTCTCTTTATGGGATTTTAGCATCAATAGAAAAGAAGATACCAAAAATTCACGCAGTTATCGCGTTTTTTGTTTTCATGAGTTATATTTTATTTTTTCTTTCTCCTTACTTTCCCCACAATTTTTCAGAGATTGGTCTTACCATAACAAGCATGGAGTGGTTAACGTTATTTACGGAGACATCGATGATGTTCGTAATTTTGCAGCATTCTCTATTTGAGAATTATTTTATAAAAAAATATGAAAAAGAATGCGAGAAGATTAAAGAAGGTGGAATAAATGAATCTAAATTCAGATATAGACTCATTAAATACTTGGAAGATAAAAAAGTGTGTTAAATCTATCAAAAAAATGGTTGTATCAAATAAAAGGCTCTAGAGATCTTTTACTACAGGATAACCATTTCTGTTCCACATCATCATCCCTCCTTTTAAATTTCTCAGGTCTTTAAATCCTGCCCTTGCTAAAAGTTGAGATGCCATCATTGAACGAGCCCCACTAAGACATATCATGACGACTTCTTTATCTTTATATTCACCTAGTTCCTCAATATCATGCATTAGATCTCCTAATGGAAGTAATTTAGCATTCTTGATATGTCCCGTGGGACCATGATATTCCTCAGGGGTGCGCACGTCTATTAACAATGCAGGAGCATCTTCTGAGTCCAATCTTTCGTATAATTCCTCTGCATTAATATCCGACAATGGTGCCGCTTGGGGTCCCCGCAGGTCATTCCGGTTTAATTTCTTAATTTGCACCGGTCCTTTTATTTCTTCGATAGATATTTCTCCTTTTTCCAAAATCGCTATCAATTTCCCTTGTTCCTTCTTCAGGATTAGCAGTTTTATAGCTTCATTAAGTGAAGCATAGGCTTCCACGCTCGCTTTAAATCCTGGATCTGTTGCATAAATCTTTAATTTCTTTCCTTTTGGGAGCATTTCTAAGCTTTTAATCATAGCATTTAGGGGACCGGGGCAAGATAATCCCGAAGCATCTACTTCTATGAACTCATCAGAACTCTTGGATAAAGTTTCAATCATTTCTTCCATGATCTCCTCTGAAGGTCCGCAAGCAGCAGCTATTTCTTCGATAGTCGCCCGAGCCATATCATAAAGCTTGTATCCTCCAGTTAAATTTTTCGCGTTATATCCCTTTTGATTGAGGAATCGTGTTGCTAAATATCCACGAAATCCTACCTGACAAAAAGTGTAAATATCTTTATCTTTCGGGAGTTCCTTCAGTCTCTCTCTCAATTCTAAATCATTAATATTTATGGCTCCTTCAATAGTACCAACCTTATATTCTTCTGGAGTCCTGACGTCTAGAAGCAGTCCATTATTACCTATTATTTTATCTACTTCATTCCAATGCCAAATTGGATGATCTCCTTTCAGAACATTTGAAGCGACGAAACCTGCCATATTAACCGGGTCTTTTGCTGAACCATAAGGAGGTGCATACGTGAGTTCTAATTCTTCTAAATCAAAAACGGTACCCCCAAATTTCATTACGGTTGATATGACATCGATACGTTTTTCTGTCCCAGGGCCTCCTACTGCTTGAGCACCTAAAACTTTACCACTAGGCGTTTCAAAAAGGAGTTTTAATGTAATTGGGATTGCCCTGGGGTAATATTCAGCATGATTATTAGGATGCACGTAGATCTTTTCATGTTCGATATTAGTTTCCTTTAGTTGTCTTTCGTTAAAACCTACAAAAGCCACGGTTAAATCAAACACTTGTAGAACCGAAGCACCTAATACTCCTTTATATTCGGATGGACGACCGGCAATGTTGTCTGCAGCAATTCTACCTTGCTTGTTAGCGGGACCTGCTAAAGGAATTGCTGTAAAATCATTAGTTATGTAATTTTTAACTTGGATCGCATCACCTACAGCATATATGAACGGATCCGATGTTTTCATCTTCTCATCAACAATAACATGATCATTAGGTCCTAACTCAAGTCCTGCCTCTTTAGCTAGCTTTGTTTCTGGTCTCACCCCTATTGATAGGATGATCATATCAGTTTCAATATTTTTACCACTTTTTGGAATGATATAATTACACTGATTCTCACATTTAAAAGAATCAACGGCATCTCCTAATTGAAGGCAAACCCCATTAAGTATTAATTCTTGATGTATAAATTGAGCAATTTCTTTATCGAGCGGGGCTAATACCTGATCAAGCATTTCAATGATTTTTACTTTTAAACCGCGTTCCCACAGGTTTTCAGCCATTTCTAATCCTATATATCCCCCGCCAATGATAGTGGCGTGCCTTACAGCTTCTTTTTCAGCAAATTCCTTGATTTTGACCGAATCTGGGATATTTCGTAAGGTAAAGGTAGGAACCGTTTCAAGACCTTTGAATTTAGGAATAATTGGGGTAGCTCCAGGCGAAAGAATTAAGTAATCATATTCTAAAGTATAATGTTCATCGTTTTCTCGATTTTTTATGTTGATTTGTTTTTTTTCCTTATTGATTTCTAGTGCTTCGTGTTTCACCCTCACATCAATGTTAAATCGATTGAGAAACATCTCAGGTGTCATCAATTCTAACTGCTCTCGATCTTTAATTACATTTCCAACATAATAAGGTAATCCGCAATTAGCAAAAGAGACGTGCATTCCTCTCTCAAGGACAATAATTTCAATATTCTCTTCAAGTCTTCTCAATCGAGCTGCAGCTGTTGCACCACCTGCAACTCCACCAACTATAATAACTCGTTTCATGTATATCTTAGATTAAATTAGATTTTTAAGCTAATCCTTATAATCTATAAATATAGTTTTTATGTATCTAATATTTTTCCAACATAAATTTGTACGAATTTTAAAAATCTATAAACAAATTCTACCACAAAGTCACGCGTTCTCCAATATTAAACTATTCTTTAAGTCAATTAGCACTCAATCATGTACAATATTATACAATAAAAAATTTAAAAAAATATATTTGTAAGTACTAAGTTTTTTGATCCTTGATTTTACAA
>DXJM01000177.1 GCA_019057355.1 Promethearchaeota archaeon
CACAAACGAATATTTTTTGACCTTTTATTAAAAAGAAATTATTATGTTTGGACTGAAATAGAATATTTGTTAAAAAAAGCAAGATATTATTTTATATCAATAAATTTTAGTAATTCTAACCTGTCCAATTCGTCGATTATTCCTTGAACTTTTGAAACCGGAATTCCTGCTTCTTCAGCAATATCATTTATCGTGTGAAAACCATCTGCCAAATGTGCTATTTCATATTGTTTTTTATCTAAATATCCTTGAGTGATGACTTGTGTTGGGAGACGTTTTGACGTCCATTCTGGTTTCTTCTCTGAAACTTGATGCAAATCATTTGCAGATAATAACATGCCTTTTTTTGCAATTAATGACTGATTTTTAGTAAAATCTTTTTTATATATTTTAAGAATTGGAATCCTAAGTGGAATTTCGGCAATTTTTCCCATTTTTAAGGTACTATCAATAATGTCATCAAATCCCTTAAAAACCCGAACATCTCCCGCCCAATCATTAATAGTATTACCAAATCTTTCAACAAATTTATCTATAATTTCGGTTAAGGCTTTATGAGTTATCTTACTATCATCATTTTTATCGGCTGCTGCAGTAATTAAAACTCCTTCCTTGAAAACAAGCATTAAATAGAATATCTGCATGTTTTTATTTATAGATAGAAACTATCTATAATCTATAACCTTGAGCTCTCCGGATCCCTTGGAAAACTCAACACTGAAATCCTTTAATGCTGTTAAAAAGCCGCTTACTAAATCTTGATTGAACTCGATTGATCCATATTTTCTGTGTATCAAACATATGCCCGTAAGTTGGTGGATTAAATAAACATTATGAAGCAACCTCCATACCTCCAATATATTTTGTCATTTTTTCAAACCTCTAGAATGATCCAATCCATTAATCATAAAAAACTTATATCTTTTCATGGTCATAAATATAAATTGTTCACAACAAAGAACTCTTTTATATTAATAACAATTTGGTTATTTAAATTATTTCTGTGTAAAAAATTTTTATATCCTTTTGGGAAAATCTTTTTATTTTTCAATAAAATGAATTTTGCTTGGGAAAAACCTCTTTAAGAAAGCTAAATATAATAAAATTGGAATAAGAATGAGTGAATATATATTTTATGTTACCGTAGGAAATATTGAAGAAGCACAACGAATTAGTAGGACCTTAATAGAAGAAAAAATTGCCGCCTGTGTTAATATTATAAAGGATATAAATTCAATATATACATGGAAGGGAAAAGTAGAAAATGAAGTCGAACATCTTCTTTTAATCAAAACTACTGAGGAAAAGTGTAGCAAACTCATTGAAAAAATAAGGAAGATCCATAGTTATGAAAATCCGGAATGTATTGGAATAAAAATAGATAAGGGATCTGAAAAATATTTGAATTGGATTAGGAATGTAGTGGATTGAACTTAATAGCAAAAATGATCCTGATATTACATTTTGAAATTTTTAAAATTAACTGGTTATTGATTGACACGCTAATTATCGTATTATTACTCATATTCTTGTTTAGTGTAAAAATCTTCAAGTTTATTTCAAGATGGAGGTATTCTTTTTCAAATAAAGCTTTAATAAAAAAAATCGTTAAAAAATCCGAATTGGATGATAATGGTTCTTCTATTTTAATTAGAAAAATGATTATCGTCAGAAATAAAGCACTCAATTTCCTTGAGCTTCCAAGAATTTGTGCTATTAATCTCATGACAAAAAATGAAATAAGAATTAAACACTTCTTAACTAAAGGGTTATCTAGTTATGGTTTTGATGTTGTTAATCTGAAAATTAACCTCCAAAATGATTATGATGATGAATTAAGCGAGGATGTGCGTGAGGAAGGAATTAAGAAAATCATTGCGACAACAAAGGTTCATCTTCAAAAAATGGAATGTCCATCAAGTTCTTACATGTTAATACTGGATTCTACGTGTAAGTTATTGAATTTCAAGATTTTATTTGAAAAAGAGAATAAGGCAATTCTATTAATAAATCCAAAAATAAATAGATATTTTAGGAAAACCTTTTCAAGAATTCTTCTCAGTGAAAATATAAAAAGAAAATTGTTAATCATTTTTACTAAAAAAACCTATCTTTTATTAAATAATAAAAATCCTAAAAAAATATCAAAATTGATACCTGATGATCAAAAAGGGAAATTTAATGTAAAACTCCTTGAAAATAGCCGGAAATCCTTTAAATATTATGAAACGTTTTTTTTAGGAATGATAATTGACTTTTTAAAATCATAATCATAAAAAAAGAAAATCCTTAAATTACCGTTCATGTCAAAAGATGGCATATTAAGAGAGCATCAACAAGTTGTTATTTATTCTGAAGAAAAATGGAATCAATTGCGAGCTAAAAGGAAACGAGCAATTGAATTACTCAGCATGCTCAAACAATACACTCCTTATGTCTATGGAAGTCTTGCTAGAGGGGATGTACATGGCAATAGTGATATAGATATTATCATATTGAATAAAATTCCATCCTTTCAAATTGAATTCATCTTGGAAGAAAATGGTTTTACTAATTATTTTAGAGAAATAATTATGGCAACCCCTCAAGATTCAATACGTCTGTACATTTATTTAAATGAATTAGAGTGCTTAACGCTTCCTCTAACAACATTAAATAAAAAAAACCTTCAATTTTACGATTTTGGGGGAAAAATAGATTTAGAACAAATGAAAAACGATATTAGAGTTGTTGGAATTGATAAGAGATTGATAATGATTAAACCAACATCTGAAGGTCACGAAGAATTGTCAATAATTAATAATGAAACCATGGTAGCGAGAGAAATGGGAATAAAAATTGAATACCTTAATGAAAGAAAAAAAATATTATTAAGAAGGGAACGACACGGTAGAACGGGAGTATTCTTCAAGAAAATTCTTGATATTAATGACACTACTGAAGAAGCAATAAAAAAATTAGCATCTAGCCACTCAATTATAAGGAAAAAACTTTTTAAAAAATGACCCTAAAAATCATAGACTCAAAGGAAAAAACATCATACATAAAAGGGCGTGGGATTCCTAAAGGGTGTAAATTGTGTTTAAAAGGGGAAAAAACCGTCCTTTTTATAAACGGATGTTGCCAAAAACCTTCTCACTGTTCTTGGTATTGTCCCATTTCAGAAGAAAGAAAAGATAAAATTTCCACTTTTGCCAATGAAATAAAGATCTTCAAAAAAGAGGAAATACTTGAAGAAATACATAAATGTAATTCTAAAGGAATAAGTATAACAGGGGGAGAACCCTTATTTCCTCCTAATCTTGATCAAACCTTGGACTACATCCAATACATTAAAAGTCAGAAAGGAGAGAAATTTCACATACATCTCTACACGAATGGGATCAATTTTAACGAAAGTATTGCCCAAGATCTTGCAAATGCAGGATTAGATGAAATTCGTTTCAACCCTTCCCGAAATAAATGGTCTAATATAAAATTCGCTCTTAATAAAGGGATGTCTGTAGGAGCAGAAGTTCCGATTGTTCCTGCTGCTCATTTTTTAAAAGAAATTGAGGATTTAATCTTCTTTTTAAACGATATAGGTGCAAATTTCATAAATTTTAATGAATTTGAATATTGTTTTCCTAATAGCAATGAATTAAAGAGAAGGGGATTTAAATTGAAGGAAGGAACCCTTGCTTCTGTTGAAAATAGCTCTATAAATGCCCTTAACCTGATTAATAAAATTGGAACGAAAGTATCAATAAAAATGCACTTTTGTCCAATTATAACTAAAGACTATTATCAACTTAAAAATAGATATTCTCGACGGGCAAAAACTATTAAACGGCCTTATGAAGATATAACGGAAGAAGGGTTATTAATTCATGCGGAAATAAAGGGAAAAAACGAAGAGATTAAGGCATTGTATAAAATATTGACAAGTGAATTTAGAATCCCTATCAGTCTCATTGAAATATTGAATACAAAACTTTTATTGCCCGTTGCCAGAACTCTAAACGAAAAATTCATCTCTATGTTAGATAATCTCAACCTGGATTGCGATATCATTGAAATAATTCCTTTTAGAGAGGAAAAATATTATCAGATAACAGAATCAACCCCTATAAGGATTTTCATGAAAGAAATCAACAGACATGAGATGAAAAAGTAATATCAATAGTTAGAAAGGATTTTCTTCTCCCTGAAATGAAATACTCTTAAACCTTTAGTTTGGAAAAATAAGTATTTTCTGAAATGCTAAAAGCCGAATTCGGGTTAAAAAAATCTAGAACAAAAAAAAACATTGGATCAAGAAAAAAATTTCTCTATTCATATTTTACAAAAAAATTCGTGATTCCGAAAATTTATATAAAAATTACTTTATTATTTTTTCAAAAAAAAATATTTGATAG
>DXJM01000178.1 GCA_019057355.1 Promethearchaeota archaeon
AAATAAGATAGAGATTAATTTTCTATTGGAAACCTAGTAAAAGAAGATATTATTAAAATTTTGTAAAAAAAGAATTACTCCCTTAAATAAAACAAAACCCAAAAAGGAATCAAGGGAATATTCATTCAATTTTATCTGTATGCTTATGAATGATCAAGCCTGATAATGGTTTGGGATAAAAATATGTGCTTTTTTGAGGCATTATTTCGCCCAATTCCGTGATTTTATTTACCTCCTCCAATGTAGTAGGATTAATGATAAATAAAGCTTTCATCTCTCCATTATCAACGTTTTTAATTCCATTCTTAATACCCTTGACAAAAGTTATATCCTCCTCTTCAATTTCTAACTCTTTAAAAAGGATGTGATGTAAAATGGAGAGATTAAGGTTTTTCCACTCTTTTGAATAGTCTCCGGGAACCAGTTCTTCAGGTTTAACATCGTCCTTCATTTTAAAGAAAAGATATTTATTCAGATAATAACATCCAAAAACATGCTTTCCTCTATTCTCTTCCATAATTTTTTTAATGGCTTCAATATCTTCGATATCTTCTATATCGAATTTATTCGATACTTTCTTCTTAATTTCTTCAATAGTTTTTGCAAACTCTTTATTTATTTGACGATGTGAAGTGTATATAATGAGCCCTGGATCGTTAAAATCAATGAATAATGCCATGATGTACTTGCACCCATTATTTTTACTATGCCACAAACACGTCTGGTATCGGTGATGGCCATCAGCTATTATTACAGGGTGATCTTTAATAATTTCTTGATATTTAGTGATATCTTCTTCGTCATGAACTTCCCATATTTTATGAATAAAACCATCTCTATCACACGTTTGAAGAAATGGTTCATTATTGATATATCTCTTAAAAAGTTCCCCTGCTAATCCCTCTCCATTATATATCATAAAAATGGGAGAGAAATTGCAATCAGTTTGCTTAATAAGATTGAATCTATCTTCAGTAAATTTTTTGAAAGTCATTTCATGAGGGATAACTCCTTTACGGATTGAAGGTGGAAATATATCTACCAATTTTAAGAGTCCTACAAATCCATAACGACATATATTTTCTCCGGTATCTGGTCTTTTATATTCAATTCCATAGATACATAAACATCTCTTTTCTCTATGGACTAAGATCTTATCTTGAATCATCTGATTCAGTTTTTTTCCAGCAAGTTCATAAGACTCTGGAAGAATTACATGACAAATATTGTTTATGTCTTTTTCTTTCAGCTCCTTTTTTTCTTGTTCAGAAATGACATCGTATGGTGGAGCAACTAGTTCTGCTAATCTCTCTGGACCTTTTTCTTTTGCTTCTCTATAATGAAAATTCCTAAATGCAATTAAATCGGGCATGTTTTACATTAAGATCAATATAATATAATTTTATAGTTGGAGAAAAATTAAATATTTTTTGATATTTATTCATTTTTTTGCATTATTAAGGTTTTCTCCTCTCAAAGCTTGATTTCATTAGAGTTTAAAATTATGCACAAGTGTTTCGACAACAAAAATAAATAATCAAACAATTATAGCAACATACTGGATTAGAAAAAGAACATTTAAACATTAATTCTTGAATTTTTCAAGTTCGATTTTTATAATTTTTTGAAAATCTTCAAGTTCTTTTAAGATATTTTCACCGTCCTTCTTATCAAATTTTTCTTTTAGGTGGTTATAAGAAATTCTAATTTTTTTTGAGCTTACTTTATTTGTAAATTTTTCAAAAATTTGAATTAATGTCTCTATATTTTCGAGGTAGTTATTTTGAATAACAATATCTTTAATTTCTTTAAGTGAATTGATAAGTGCATCGATATATTCTAAAAAAATTGATGCAATTTCGACCGGTTGTATTGATACTTCTGAAGATTTCAATTGAGCACTTGGGACTAATTCAATTTCATCCAAAATGCTTGAGGTGTATTTGATTTCTATAGATGTTTTTTCATCGCTTAGAGATTGGCTTTGTTTATCCGCTGAAAGCGCCTCAAAATCCGTAACCAATTCCAATTCATCTAATTCAACTTGTGTCATCAATGGGGAAAATTGTACATTGAGTTGTTTTTTCCCAAAATATTCATTGTTTATTCTCAGTATTTGCGTGTAGGTTTGCACCATTTCTTCTCCAATGGGCGCAAAAAGGACACCTTCATTTGGATCCAGTTGACTTAATAATGGATAAATCCTTTCTTGTGCAATAGCCCCAGTGACTAATATCTTTTTCCAAGGTACTAACTCTGGAACTCCTTCTAAGGGATTCTTGACCAGCACGCTAATCTTTTCATCATAATGTTTGTTTTTTAAATTCTCAAGGGTCAATCGTGCAATTTCAGAATTTGCCTCAACAATCGTGATCCTTCCTTCTGGGGCTAGTTTATGTGCTAATGATGCAATATATCCACTTTTTGCGCCCAAAATGAGTAAATCCTCGTCTGGTTCTGTTATTAATAATCCTTGGAGCATAATACTAATCATGTGTGGTGCGCTGATAGTTCTATAATTATTAACATTCTGGTGATAAAAAAGACTCGGACGATCGTTAAAAAATCCGGCATGATATACAAACTCCTCTGGAATAAAGTTTTCAATGTTTTCATAGAGAAAGGCTTTAAATAAGCGTTTATCTTTTAAATATCGATTCCTAATCAAGCTAAATAATAGATGAATTTTAGCTTCAAACATTGAATTATTTTCCATTT
Source organism: Promethearchaeota archaeon (assembly GCA_019057355.1). Taxonomy (GTDB): domain Archaea; phylum Asgardarchaeota; class Lokiarchaeia; order Sigyniarchaeales; family SOKP01; genus FT1-020. The sequence continues at coordinate 2,719 of DXJM01000178.1, forward strand.
TTGATATGGTGAATTTACTGGTTGTGTTATTAGATTAACGCATACTTCTTTACTAATATACATGTAAATTCATCTTAAAATACTTTTTTACTATTTGAAAAAAAGACAATATATTTATTCTAATTCTGATATAAGTAAATTTAATGATTGCTTTAGAAGAAAATGGAATCAGAAAAGCACTCATCACACAAATTTTTATTATTTTAAACGTGCTTGCTTTTATTTCCTCATATTTTTTTTCCCAAGAGTATGTATTTTTTCTTGCTCAAATCAATCGTAATGTAATCGAACAGGGGGAAATATGGAGAGTGTTTACCAGTATGTTTTTACATGATAATTGGTTCCATCTCACAAGTAACATGATCATACTCTATTTATATGGGTCTATAATAGAAAAAAACTATAAAAAATATGAATACGTCCTAATCTATCTTGTTTCGGGTTTAATTGGAAATGCCTTTTCCTTATTTCTTTTTCCCCTCGATATCTTGAGTATGGGGGCTTCTGGAGCAATATTTGGATTAATAGGGGCTGCATGTGTATTAGTTGGAAGGAATAATTATAGAGTTTTCTTGGTTCTTGGAATTCTATATATAATTTATTTTGCCATTGTGGCCTTTTCCCCCGAGGTAAATGTTTGGGCTCATTTTTTTGGACTTTTTGGAGGTTTAGCTATTGGTTTTTCGTTAAAGAAATATAATAATTGTAACCTGAATAATCATAATAATGATGGTGTTCCCTTGGTTTAGCTTGATATAGGAATATCAATATTTTCTGGATTAAATTATATCAAAGGTGATTTGTTTTTCTTCTTTTGTTCTTTTTTGTTAATTGTAATAATTTTAGGGCACTTAAGGGTTATAGGGCATGTTTCACATCTTGGATTGGTGGGTAAACATGTTTGCTGGCCAAATTTTACAAAAATGCTATTTAATCGTATCCATTGATCCTTCGAGAATAAATTTTTCAATTCCTTCTCGGTATCTTTCGGTCTTTTTGTTTTGATCCATCCCATCCGATTAGGAATTCGATGAACATGCGTGTCAACAGGTATTGCTGGAATCTTAAATGCATATACCAAGACGCAATTAGCGGTTTTTGCTCCAACACCGGGAAGATCCATGAGATCGTTAAAGTCTTGAGGTACACGTCCATTATATTTTTCTACTATTAATTTTGATACTTCTTTTATACGAGTTGCCTTGATCTTGTAAAAACCTGATTTCTTAATTAAAGATTCAAGATGTTCTATATCCGCATTCGCAATCAATTCTGGAGTATTGTAAGTTTTGAACAATTGTTCCGTTGCCTCAATTGTGCAAGGATCTCTGGTTCTTGCTGACAATATTGTTGATATTAATATTTTGAATGGATCATTCTTCTTTTTTGCCAAATCATCTAAATGGACATTACCTTCTAAGGAATTTTCTATGATATCAAGCATTTCGTTATACTTCATGATCTTCTTCCTTAATTTTTCTCAAACACATATATTTTTCTTTTTACTATTTGTCCTTTTTTAGCGTCCAATAATGCTTTAACATGCTTTTCCTGAAATTGAAGTTTCTGATTCGATTTGTTGATAATTCTATCCATGTCAATCATTGGAATAAGTGTAAAATTGTGCTTTCGCGCAATTTTTTCAATATTGATTTGCAAGTCACCTCCATCGATTGTACTGAATACTGGAGCCACCAAAACTAAACGATTTCCCCTTTTTTTAAGCAACTTGTACGATTCCTTAAACATCATGTCATATAATGATTCTAATTCATTATCAATTAATTCTTGGATTTGAGTATAATAAGGATTATTTGTGTAAAATGGTCCTAAAGAAGGTTCCGAGCAAATTCCATCAAAAAATTCAATTTTAAATCTTGTCGAAAGGTGCTTCACATCCACGGTCAAAAACCTCTCATTCAACAAGAAGGGAACATCTTCTTCTAAAATCTCGGATAACCAATTAATATTTCTAATGGTATTATTCACTTTTTTCTGGTCAATATCAGAGCCATACACCTGAAAGTCTTGAATCAATGCAAATAATGGAATAGTTCCATTTCCAACAAATGGGTCAAGAATGCATTTCTTCTCCCTGTTATGGAATAAATTCAGAAAATTTAACATTATCAGTGATAATTTCGGGGAAACTGAGCTCTTAAATTCCTTATACGGTCGTTCTTCATCTATTTGTTTTTTAAAATTGGGGTCATCAGCAGTATAGGTCCGTGCAATATAAACACCTTCCTCAGTAAATCCAAAAATAATTTCTGCTCGATCTTCATTAAATAATCCATACGTGACTAAATGATGGGGAAAGATCGGGTTCAAATTCCCTGATTTTATGTTTTTTTCCGGATATTTATAGTAGAGTGATTTTTTAGCCCCTTTTTGCTTGAGTAGTTCCATGATTCCTTTATTTAGGAATGGTAAGAAATGTTTTATCAGAACATTAGAATAATATTCATCATCAAACAAATTAGGATATATGGATACTGCAAAGAATAAGCTTTCATTTTTAATTCTTTTAAACACATGTTCTATGATATTGCTCAAGATGGAAAGAATTTTGTACCGTGATTTTTGAACAATCTTAAATTTTTCTATGAATTGTGGGAATGCATCGTGGATTGTTTTAATATTAATGAAATCAAAAATTTTACATATCTTTTGCGTACCCCCAAGTAAAAATTGGAGTTGGATCAATTCATCTACAAAATATTTTTTTTCATGCAGGTCCTCAAATTCAACGATTGCAATATTTGCAGAATAATCCGTAATTTTTCCCCGGAAAGAAGAATACTTTAGGACATTATCTAGTTCTGCAAGTGATAGGTGCCAATTTGATCCTAAAACAAAAATAAACCTTTCCATTATTCCGTAAAATAATTCTTTTGACTAAAAAATGTAAGATTTTATTTCTATTTTTCGGTTTAAGTTGAAAACTTGAAAATTTGATGAAAAATAGTTATATAATTAAGCCCTTTTTACTTTAAGCCATAATCTAAACGCTTTTGTCGGGGTTCCATGCCATATAGCGTTCTTGCCTGTAGTTTTCTCAAATTCTTTGATATCATCATCAGTATAATCAATCTTTTTCATTGATCTTGCTTTTTCTCCCAATTCTTTTCCTATAGAATCTATTTCATCTAGTGTTAATGTCTTTTCCTCTGCTATTTTAGGTTCAATGAACATTTCCTTCGATTCATCCTCATTTTTTTCTTCAAGGTCTATCTCAATCTCGTATGTCTCACCCGTAATATTACCTAAAGCACTCATGATTTCTTCAAGATCTTGTCTCTTTCTATCAGGAATCATTTCAATTATTTTATCATCGATAGTTTCAGTTTTTCTCGCTTTTTCATATGCCTTTTTCCTTTCTAATTTTTCCTTTCGGTCTTCTTTTAATGATTGCACGATAGTACTATAATTATCTTTAAAATATTTCAAGCTCAAGTTTATTACATCTGAAGACGATTCCCATTTATCTTCTCTAATTATCGCTTCGATCCAATAATATAATTCTAGCAATAAGTTAACGGTTATAACCTTTCCTTCCGAATAGGTTCCAATTGTCAGCCAGCGCAAGATATTAGCTATAAGAACATTATTATCAAGAGCTGTTATACCATACTCCCGCCCAAGAGATGAAAACATCGAGAGATTTCCAAACCCAACAACCTTTCCTTTATAGTAATTAACCGCGATCATAAGCGATATTTTCGGATTATCTTTTTCTTCCCAATTCTGACCATCAAAAGTTCTTGTCCAACAATTTAAACCACTATTAAGAATTATATCTAATTTTATGTTCTCATCTGCTTCAATAAAATCTAATACTTTAAGAGAACAAGCACTTGAAAATACTACTTTCCTCACCTGTTCAGTAAGAACATGGGGTTTCAAGTTTGTTAAGATTGGACGTTTTTGAAGGTTTACATAATTCATGGAATCATTTACTTCATCAGGAACGAATTCAAATCCAAAGTGATGAGTTAAATCGTTAAAATTAGTTCCATTAATTAGATCGCCCCCATTGGAACTGACGATCAAGAGATTTCCTCCATTTTTTACGTATTCCTTTAATACCTCTATTTCACTACCTGCCAAATTTGAATTTTTAGGCGTTGAAAGCAATATCATATCATAATTCTCCAATTTAGCTACCGATTCAAAACCTGCCTGGATTTTGCCAAGTTTATACCCTGAAGAAAATAGAAATTCAATGAATTCGGCATAACTAGGCGCTTCTAATGTTAAATTATTATTGTGTGAATAATCGAAACCAATTAATGGATTTTCGGGTATGGATTTTCATCTCCTTATCGTTGTTTTTTTGATTTTTATTATAAGAATTGTGTTTATTTATTTTATAGTAAA
>DXJM01000179.1 GCA_019057355.1 Promethearchaeota archaeon
TACTCAAATATTATATAAATAAAAGAGAATTCTCCCATTTAATATTATTATCGTGAATTTTAATGATGAAAAATACTGAATTAGCAATATCAGAACTAGCAAAGGGAAATTTTATATTGGTATATGATGTAGATGGGCGTGAAGAAGAGGTGGATTTAGTTTGCCTTGCAACTAAATGCACCCCCAGACATATTTTTCAGTTAAGGCACGATGCTGGAGGACTAATATGCATTGCAATGCATAATAAAATTGCTGAAACACTTGGGCTTCCATTCATGTCAGAATTATATTCAAAATCAACTATTAACTATGCAATTTTTAACCTTATCGCTCCAGATATCAATGCTCCTTATGGAGACAAGCCATCGTTTTCAATAACAATTAATCACGTCGATACATACACGGGAATTACAGATAAGGATCGCTCCTTAACTATTAGAGAGTTCGGATTACTTGGCAATCAGATACTTAAAAACGAGAAAAAAAATAGTGATTTTAGGGAGATTTTTGGAAAATATTTTCGTACTCCAGGGCATACTCACCTATTAATAGCACATCAAAATTTAATAAATTCAAGGAAGGGGCATACTGAATTAACAGTTTCATTAGCACAAATAGGCAGATTATCTCCCATAACAGTTTTATGTGAAATGCTAGATAATGAAACGGGAAATGCTCTTTCCATAGATAAAGCAGAGAAATATTCTAAAAAGAATAATTTAGTCATGATTGAAGGAAAGGAAATTATCGAAACGTTTCAAGATACTTTAATGAATAGCGAAGTGTGTCAAGTTGAGTAAGGTAAATATTGGAGTTGTAGATACTACTTTTGCTCGAGTAGATATGGGCAAAATAGTGATACAAGAAATTGAAAATACTACCAGCAAGGTAAATATAATAAGGTATACCGTTCCCGGCATGAAGGATTTACCTATTGCTTGTAAGATTCTATTTGATGAGCATAAATGTGAAATATGTATTGCACTTGGAATGCCCGGACCTGCTGAAAAGGATAAGATTTGTGCTCATGAGGCAAGTCAAGGTTTAATTATTTGCCAATTAATGAAAGGAAAACATATAATTGAATGCTTTGTTCACGAGGATGAGGGAGAAACTCCAGAACATTTAATTGAAATTTGCGATGATCGAGCTCGAAAACATGGTCAAAATTTATTAAGATTATTATTCGACAAAATGTGGCTTCAGAAGCATGCGGGGTGTGGTTTAAGACAAGGTTTTCCGGATGCAGGGCCTATATAATTAAAAAAGGTGAATATTTTGAATGAAAAAAAATACGATATTGGATTTGTAGTGGGAGAGTTTCACTATGATATTACTGAAAACATGTTAAAAAAAGCAAAAGAACATGCTGAATTTCTTGGGTGTAATGTATCTGAAATCATAAAAGTACCTGGAAGTTTTGACATGCCACTTGCGATAAAAACATTATTGAAGAAAGAAAATATTAGAGGCGTTGTTTGTTTAGGTGCAGTTATAAAGGGTGATACTGATCATGATCAAATAGTTGCCCAACACGCTGCAAGAAAGATGGTTGATCTTTCGTTGGAGTTTGATAAACCTGTTTCTTTAGGAGTTTCAGGTCCAGGAATGACGAGACTTGAAGCGGTCGAAAGGATTGAGGATTTTGCACGCCGCTCTGTTGAGTGTATCGTGAAAATGATAAGCCGTATAGAACATTCAAGTAAAAATTGAGGTATAAACCATTGATTCAAATAACCTGCATTCAAATCGATAATTTTGGACCCTTTACTGAAGAAATGGGAGATAATAGAGAGCATAAAATTCAAATCCTCCTCTCAGAGATATTCATCTTTCTACAAAAATGCTTTAATCTTCACAATGGTTTGGTATTTTCTGGGTCAAAAGATAACATGATTGCAGTATCTAATGGAATTTCAATTGAAGATCATTATTCTATTATTCAACAAGTTGAAGAAAAATATCCTATTACTGTTAGCATGGGTATAGGTATGGGAGAAACTCTAATTGAAGCCGAAAATGAAGCATCAATCCTTTTAATTTCAAAAGGAAGTGCACAATCTTCGAGGAAAAAAGTTCTTGCTCATAATGGACATGTAAAAACTAAGCAAAAAAAAATAAAAATAGCCCACGTTGACATTAACTTTTATACAAGGATAGCAACAGACATTTACCCATTTTATTCTAATTTCTTAAGTTTAAACAAAGGATATGTCACCCTAATGGAAGGATTTAAAGAAATTGGAGCTCTTTGTTTTTTTAATGGAGGGGATAATTTTATTTGTATTTGTCCACCTTCAACTAAAATAGAGCATATAGAACACATAATTGAAGAATTTGAAGAAAAACACGCACCTTGGAAATTAAAGGCAGGTATAGGCAGCGGTTACACCATTTTAGAAGCAATATCCAATGCAAATATATGTTTGAGGAAAATTAGAGAGAAAAATAATCTAAATAAAATAATGATCTTAAATTGAAACTAAAAATATTTTATCTTTTAGTATATTTTTTTTTATGATTTTTATGATCAAGCACCTTATAGTTCCCGTTGGTAGTCTTGAACAACATGGGCCTCATTTACCTCTAAATACCGATTATTTGATAGCAAATAGACTTGCTAATGAGATAAAAGCGATTTTTAAAGCTAAAATCATCAAAGGAATAAAAATTGGAATGTCTCCAGAACATTTGAGTTTTAAAAAAACCAAATCGATATCAGAAGAAGAATTTATCGCCCAAATTGAAGATATTATGAAAAAATATCATAAATATCTTAAATTCATTTTTATAAATGCTCACGGTGGGAATGTTCGAGTATTAAATTCAATTCAAAAAAAAAATGAAACAAAAATGTTGGTATTAAACACCTTTTCTATTATAAAGCCTGAGTTATCCAAGATTAGAACTTCAAAAATCGGTGGAATATGCCATGCAGGAGAATTCGAAACATCATTAATGTTGTACATGTATCCTAAAAAAGTAAAAATGGATCTTTTGAGTGAAAATTCTATAAAATACGTGCCCTTTTTAGATCCAAATTATGAAAACGTAAGACCAATGAATTGGAATACGATTGATTATTCTTCTTCGGGAATAATTGGAGATCCTTACCATGGTACTCTAGAGAAAGGAAAAAAATGGTTTATTTTTTTAGTAAAGAATTCTAGGGTTCTAATCGACCAATTTTTATTACAATAAAGAATGTTAAGCTGTTTTTAGAATCGATGCCATTCATGAGATATGGAACCAATACATATAAATTAAAATAAGTTATAATTATGGTTATAGTACTTACATTTATGACGATTGAAAATTTAAGGTGAATAAAATAGAAAAGATAACTCCTTTTGAGAATATTATTAGAACGAAACAAGTATATGTAGTTGGGGGGCAATACGAGGATCCTTCGGAATTTACGAGGAAGCTCAACAAGAATTTAATGATTTTACGAGAAAGCGATAATAATGCAAAAGTAATAGATATAAAATATACCGTGCATTCTGATCCAAGATTTACAGGTGCTCCTGTATATTTAGGATGGATAACAGCAGAAGTAGATATAGATATCTCGCCTAAAGTGGAAGATGATGGAATTACACGCAAACAAAAGAAAAGAAGAGGGCATTAAAAAAAGATTTTTAAGTTTCTTTGCATAAATCTTATTTCTATCCATCATTCAATTTGAAAAATGACCCTGTCCCATCCCCTACTTATTTCATTCAAATTTAATCTTAAACAGACTATTGATTGTGAAGAAGCATTAATTTCTCCAGAAATCGTCAATTATTATGATTTGGACTAATCATCGAAATGCATATTTTTCCTTGTAAAATTCCATGACCTCACCAATAGTTTTGGAAAGAATAGGTTCATTCTCGACATTTACAAGACCTTTTATAGCTTCATCTTTGAAGATATTCACGATTTCTTCAATTGAACTAATTCTATCCTCTGGTGTCGCCTGCAATAGATCACTTAGTTTTTTTTTATGCTTCACTTGCCACATGCTCACGGCTTTCCACCCTATCCCTTTTGAAGCAAGTTCTGGCAATGGTAAGTTTTTAAGGAGTATGTCAATAAAATCAAGAAAAATTTTATGTTGCTCTTTATCCATCTGAACTTTTTTATATATTTTTTCTGCTTCTGAAATTGCTTTGGGCTTGAAACTATTTTTATCTAGCATATTTACTTACCTTATTTTTTAAGAGAGAAGTTATGTTTAAAAATATAGAAATAAAGCTATAAATAATTAATGTTACCAAAAAAAATTAAAAATTTCTTTTTACCTTGAATTGAGTCAATTACCACAGACTAAAGTCAGAAGCTTGTAACTAGAACTCTTCCTAACGATTCAATCGAATCGGTCATTGGAGAAACTGCTACATTAAGGAGACTTCTTATCCCCTTGTTAGGACGATTGA
>DXJM01000180.1 GCA_019057355.1 Promethearchaeota archaeon
CTTTTTTAAAAAGATGTTTAGGAAATAAATGACTTTTCAAAAACCGTATAGATTGAAGTTTTATGAATAGTATAGCTTATATTGGAAGGAACTATTTCCTTTACGTGTTTGATGAGCTCTTTTATGGTAGCTTCGCCTGTTTTATTGCTAGAATTGTCCCACTCAATGTCATATTTATGTAAAAATATAGAAAAGTCTATTGCAGCCTTTTCTTTCATTGGTAATCTATTTATGATATTTTTCAAATAATCAAGTGCTAGTTGATATCGATCAATATCTTGTATATCTATAACATAAATAAACTTGTTTGCATCTTTAACATAACGATCGAAATTTTTTAAATGATGATCTCGATATAATTCTTGACCCGAAAAATCTAGAATAATAAATTCTGAACCTAAGGCATGGAAAGTAATCCTATTGAAACCCATCGTAGGTTTTGTGATTGTAAAGGCGGTTAAATGTTTAATACCCTGCAAGCACTTAGCTATGCATGTTTTTCCTGCTTGATCCAAGCCCATTATGAGGATTTTTTTTTTTTGAGGGGGGATTCCTGAAACATCATTCATGTTTTGTATATCACTGGTTCTATTTTTGCTAAAGGTTTAGATTAATGTATCATAAATGTCTAAATCTCTCAGATCCTTTACTTTTTCATTGTTAATCCTTGCTACATAAGAATAAATTGAGGAAAGAAGTTTGAGTAAATCTCTTTCTTTAATGCGATAATATTGGAGTTTTTTTTTGTCTTCATTCTCTTTTATTTCAATTTGAATGAGATTTGAGGTGAGAAGAGCTTTCAAGTGCTGTGATATTGTTGGTTGAGATTTTCCCAGTTCTCTTTGTATTTCCTTAGATGACTTGGGACCATTTTTTAAAAACTCTAAAATTTCTAAGCGTGTCTGATCACCTAAAATCTTGAGAAATTCTACAGAGAACTTGGTTAATTCATTCATGAGTACAATTAATGCTTTTAAACAGTCTATAATAAAAATTTAAAGATTAATAAATTATTTATTTATATGATAATATAGGAATATGGAAATATTTAAATATTGCCATATCGTTATATAACAATAGACTCAAAAATAAAAAATAGGTCGAAATTAAAATGATGAGTAATGCATATAGTATTGATGAAATTGACCAAAAAATAGTGCAATTAATCCAAAAAAGACCCAATTTAACTCATACTGAAATTGCCTCTCATGTAAGGCGCTCTCAGCCCACTGTTGGAATGCGAATTAAAAAATTGGAGGAAGCAGGTATTCTTAATTTTCATGCGGGTATCAATCTAAAAGATGTAGATATTTATGTTGCAATGGTCTGGATCTCAACAAATAATCCTAAAAAAATAATATCTCTAGTTAATGAATGTCCCTCTTTAGTAAATGCATTTAGAATAAGCGGCGAATATAACGTGATCATAATGGTTGCAAGCTTTACTATAAAAGATATAGAAAAGATAGTAAATAGACATTTTAGAAATGATGAGGACATATCTGCGATTCGAATGGAATTAATCACTGAAGTAAATGATGACTTTATTTTACCCCTTAATATTCTCTATGAAGAATGTAGCTGTTACAAGGATGAGTAAATCAATTAAAAGTTAGTATGAATCTAGTTTGTTTATTTATTTAAATTTTTCATTTTTATATTTAGAAGAAAAAACAATTCAATAGAGAAGGAAGCCAAAATTTTTATTCTAAAACGTTAATTTGGATACTTCGAGCATTGAGTTCAAGTGATGAAGAAATTCTTGCTTTTGACATAGATTAGACAATTCTTTTTTTATATCCGTTGCTGCATCATTTCTCTCCTTGAATTCAAAAGGTGAAATAATTCCTGATTCACTTTTCTTTTTTAACTCATCAAGAATTTTATCCATTTCTCGAGGAAATTCAGCAAATTTTTCTAAATAGTCTGGGACAGCTGCCGGTAAATTGGGATGCACTTTTTTCAATGAGTTCGAAAATTTTAATAATGTTTTTGAAAACTCTATCCTATTGCGCAATATTTCTTCGACTTTCTGAGAATCTATTAAAAGACGGAATAATATAGTAAAATATTTTAATTCATTAGTGTCTCGTTGGAGTGCCTTGTTTAAATGAAGTATTTTTTGTGATGTATCAAATTCTGACATGTTTTCATATTCCGCGATTTTTTCTTCTGTATGCTTGATTTCGGAGGTGAGTTCTTCTAATTTCTGATTGCTCAGATATTTATCCAAGGTTATTATTTTAGTTTGATATTCTTGCTCTAAAATGATGGTTTTTACAGTATTTAAGATGTCTGATAAATTAGTATCCCATAATGCATTGTAAAGGTATTTTAAAATAGAAATATAGACAAGGTGTTCTGTATTGGCTATTTTAAATTCATAAAATTCAATTGCATTCATGTTATCGCTAAAATCGACTAATAATTTGAAAAATTTCCTTATATTTAACATGTTCTGCTGTGCATCGTGTGCTATGGAATACATTTCTTCAAAATATTTCTTGTAAAATCGCTTGCCCAATTCAAGATCACCAAGAATATAATTCACGAGAGGTATTAATTCTCCTGAAACACTCTCTTTTTTATATTCTTGACCAATATCCTTAATTCGATCTTCTTTTCTTTCAGTAATTAATTTAATTATAGGATTTGGCATGTCTTTAGTTATAATATCATAGATCTTGATGAAAAAACCCTTTTTATTTATTACTGGGATGATGGTATTGATTGTCATTGTTCTTTGCATAATGGATTTCATGTCCTCTTCCAAAATGACGTTAATATCGTGATCAATCTCTTTTTTATGTTCTGGATTAGAAATCTCTCTATCTTTTAATAATTTATTGAGTCGAATGCCCCTAATCTGGGCGTTTCTCCCGCTGAATATCTCGATGAATATGGTCCCCAAGATCCTGAATGCCACACCAGAGGTCAATGCTTTATCGTCATCTTCATTTTCTAATACTTGTTGAGCAAGAAAGTGTAAAAGCCTGAAAAGAAACTGTTTTTCATGCTCTCGAGGGATTTCAGCAATTTTATCTTGAAATTCTTCTTTAATGTGTTCTCGCAGAAATTTTTGATCCCATAATTGTTCAATTATACGATCACCCTTCCCACTTGGCAATAATTCTAGATAGCGAGGGATAATGGTCATTAGTCCATTGGCCCAAGAGGCATGCTCTTTTGCAAGTGGAATTTCTTCGTGAAAAGCGCCCATGAGGTCGTGAATTAATCCTGCTTTTTCTATTTCTTTAGGACCCGTATAACGTCCTAAAGTATGATTGAGGATTTCATCAAAGGTTGGATCATTTGAAAGGGGCATCCGAATAGCAATTTTTTCCAAGAATGCTATATATAAATCAAATAGGCTTCTTACCTCATGACTAGAACGATTTATGATAAATTGGTTAATTTCTGCTTTTGATAATCCTTCTATTTCGCCTAATGAACGGGTAAACATAATTGCCCCATTAAAAATTCTCTCAATTTTTTCAGGATCATGAATTGTCGCTGTTTCTGAAGATTTAAAAACAAATTTTGCGAGTTCTGATCCTAAATATTCCCTGTGCACTTCAGGAATGGTGGTGATAGCATCTAATAAATCCTCCATCAACATCTTTATCATGTCCTTCCCTAAAATCATAGCATATTTCGCCTCGGATCGTTTTAAAAAAGCCTCAACATCAGTGAATTGCTGTCGTTTTTCTTCTTCGCCATATAAATGCGTCAAAATGGATTCCAAGGATCCTCCAGATTCCATGACTTTACTAATTTTTACAGCTTCAATAAATTCCTTCAGTAATTCAGGTAATGTCCTTATCTTGTTCTTGCTCCTTCTCGAGATCTCTTGATGGACCTCATCTTTACTTTTACTACCGAGATTAGAACATGCTCGTAAAAACATCAATATAGAATCCAAAATGAGTTTTAAAGTATTTTCCGATAAATCCTCTACATGCTGAGAAAGGTTAAATAAATATTTAGAAATTTCCGAGTTAGTGTAATCTTGATGCTCCTTGTCAATTTGATTCAATAATTCAATGATCTGGGTTGCATATTCTTCTGCTTTCTCAATAGTCATTTTTGAAATGAAATTGTCTCTAGATCGCTTGATAAATAATCCTACATCGCTTAATTGAGTTATTTCTTCCTTTCCACCGTACATGTAAGTAAGAAGAGCCTCAAAAGATACTTCACCCTCTATTATCTTACCTTCTTTAGCTTTTTTTATAAAATTTGAGAGTAAATCGGAAAGGGTTCTAATTTCATTATTGCTTCTCTTGCTTAATATTTGATCAACTTCTCCCTTCTCTTTATTTATCAAGTCTTTTAACGATTCCGCAAACATCAAAACATGCATCAGAACATTTTCCACGATGGCAGGGGAACTACTCTCGATTTCTTGCGAGTAAGTAAATAAGAATTTCGGGATTTCTGAACCGATTGTCCTCCTAAATTTAATGGGGATCTCGTTCGTTGATTTTTTTATACTTTCCAAGATGTCACTTGCCTTTTCATCACCAATTTTCGATTTAAATGATCCCTCAGCTCTTTTTAGAAATACTTCCATGATATCATCAAATCAGGGGTACTATTATTTAAATTGTTAAAAAAAACAAATAATACATACTCAATTCATTAAACTAAATAAATTATCGAGTCCAATAATATAAATTTAATTTTAACGAAATTAAAATTCAATTGAGTA
>DXJM01000181.1 GCA_019057355.1 Promethearchaeota archaeon
TACCTATAACCATTCGGCATGCAATATCAACTATCATTTTGTGTGGGTTACAAAATACAGAAAAAAAGTGCCGTGTTTTGATGACGATCTAAAACGCATATTTCAAGAAATATGCAATGAATGGGGAAAAGAATTAGAATCACGTGAAATTGAATATATTTTTTTTTGCTATAAATAGAATTGTACATTAATCTAATAGATATACTAATCTAAACACTTATCATATTCAAAACGTTGAATAAGCTATAAAAAAATAATTAATTAATAATAATATAAACAACAATAAAAAAAAAGTTAATAAGATAATTGAGCATCACTTGGATGATAATCTCCCGAACCTTTAATATCAAAGGTAATTTTCAAATCTTCATGTGCATTCAAGGATTCTATTATCCATTTAAGGGTGTCGGTCCCTTCTTCATCGATTATCTCGGTGGGCTTCCTTGAAAAATTTCCATAGGAAAAATGATCTGGAACTTTATCTTGTACAACAAGATTTCTTAAAGCCATATCACCAACATCTTCAATAGATAATATAATTTGATAATTACCGTCTTCTTTTCCAATTGGAACAATCTCCTTTCCAACACGATATTTTCTCCTGATGTGGACGACTTTAATTACAGGAATTTCTTCTGCGGTTGGAATAAATTCTATTTCTGCACCTCTGGGATAAGTATTAGCCGTATAAATTGCATTTGTCACAAATTGCACGTCTTTGGGTGGACGATCAACATGTATGGGATACACCAGTTTAATTGATGAATTTGGTTCAAACATGCCAGTGGAGCTCTCCTTCAAATTATTCAAGACAAGCTTGACGCTCTTATTATCAATTCTTATGGCCTCTGGATCTAAAGCAATTGCCTTGCCATCCCAAAAAAGTTTCACCTCTCTTGGACTTGGGGGCTTGAATTCATCATTAAAGTCTCTCTGAAAAATAGTCACTTCGTTTAATGGAGCAGAACCATTGTTTTTCATAGTCAATTCCGCTTGGATTTCACTTTTTTTGTAGGAAGGAATCAATACCATATTTTCCTCCTCAATAATGCTTGGTATCTTCTCAGCTTTATAAGTGATAGATCCAGTAATGCTTGCTAATACGAGATTAATATCATCAATAGAAATGATGCTATTAACACTAGTTTGAAATGTAGGCATTACTCTAAATTCTAATTTTTTTTTAAAAATAGGGTAACCTTCACTTTCATAATTCCAATGTTCAGAATGCCATTCTGCTCCTGATGGAACTTTTATAAGAGTTTCTTCAGGCAAAGATAGTAAATTTTGTTCAAGAATCTTTGGATCACTCACATTTACTTCAAGCAATTCAATTATAAATTCAGAGGGATTTTGAAATACGAAATTGCATTCCCACATTCCAGGTTCCTCGTCTTTCTCTACCATATCTATATAGTACTTGTTTCGGGTAAATCCTTTAAATTTATCGATCGATAATCCCCCTGAGAATGAAGATTGTGCTTGATATGTAATATCTATCAATCCTGTTTTTACAGGATCGAGCGTTTTCACCAAAACTTCACAAGTACATTTTAGAAATACTGTAATTTCAGGATCTAATTCGTTAATTGTCCAAATAATTTTACCTCCATCAATCTTAGCATTTCCTAACGAGGTTGATCTAATTATTATATTTCTAAATTCAGAAGGGATTTTTTTTTCTATTTTTACATTGGTAATCGCTTTCTCATAGACACTGTGTAATGCGATGACTAAAGTAATCTCATTCGATTTATTAATTGAAATCCCGTAAGACTCAAGATTAAATCCTTTAGTATCCACACCTCCTTCTAACATTTCTTCTTCAGCTTCTTTGATTCTTTCTAAGATTTCTGCTTTTGTGGCATCATCGGGTACGTCTATGAGATTATCCTCGCAGTATTGTTTTAAGTCTTCCAATGACCATTGTTCAATATCTAGTTTTTCTTCATCTACTTCTATGAACTCAATATCCTTGTCCAAATCTTCAATTTCAATATCATTTTCCCCTCTTATGGCCCCAATAGAATCATCACTTATGCCTAGTCCCTCAGAAACAAATTCTTCATCTTCTACATTTTCATCATATTCATTTTCAATCTCATCATTAAATTCTACCTTTTCTTTTTTTTCTTCTGGAAATGGTTCTTGTTCCTCAATAATCTCGACTTTCACATCACTTGTTTTTTGTTTTAATTGAAGCAGGTCTTCTTCTATATCATTGGGATTTAGGATATCATCGGCATTTGGATTAGTATTGATATATTCTTTAACTAAAAGAAGGTTTTTTATCTCCCCTTTCAATTGAAATTCTTGGATATGCCTCTTATCATCTTCATTTATTCCGAGTTCTTGTATATTAATTTCATCTGATTCTAAATTCGTGCTTTCAGTATTGGCAAAAATGACATTAATATCCCATACGCGATCCACCGTGCTAGGATTTTCTATTGAAAGTTTACCGTTAAAACCGATGTTCTTAATATTGGCATGATGATCTTGATTTACCTTGACATCCTCAACAAGTTTTACTAAAACAGATAATCCCTCTTTATTTCCATCTTTCAAAATAATTCCTTGAGGTTGTTTTTTCAGAGTGGAAACCTCATCTTTAGGTTCGAGGTCCTTTTTAATTTCTTCCTTTTTTTTTCGAGCCATCTTAATTACCTAAATTGAACATTTCGTGATAAACAAATTATCAAGTTACTTTATTAATTTTATATAGATCGTTAATAAATTTCTTTTTTATATTTTATATATATAAAATGAAGGTCTCTTTAATCTTTCATTTTTGCTTGAAATTAAAAAATCTTTGATAATACTCCGACGAGATCTTTTCCATAATTTTTGCCGGATTCCAATTATTCTATGGAAACCGACATGATGTGATATGGAATAGAGAGCGTTTTTGTTGTTAACAAATGAAAGATTTTTAAATTTCTATCAATCTTAGAGAATCAAAAATAGGCTCAAATATATTAAACTAATAAAAAAAAAGGAAGAACCTGTATTAAGGCTCCTCAACATAAATTACTTTCATTAACTTGTATAATGGCATGTCTTTTCTGAAAAGAAAATAGAATACAGGAATTAAAAATAGAGCAAGACCAATAATCATTGCTATTACTGAATTACCGATTAAAGCTAAAAAGCCCCAACTAATGAATGATGCTAAAATTGCTCCACCTAAGCCCATCCCAAGGATGCCGAATAGAACGATGATAAGTACTTTTATTTTACTTTTAGGTGCCCTGTCCTTTATTGAAGGATTTTCTTCGTATCCTTTAAATAGCCACTTGATGGGAAAAAAAATCATTGGAGGTAATACAATTAGACCCATAATATATAATGTAATTGCGACACGGCTCCAAGTAAATCCTATTATATCAACAAAGTACCCTGGTTGAAATGAGGCATCTCCCTTTTGAGATACGTCCCAAAAAAACCTTTGAGCCCCTGTTCCATCCCATCCATATGTCAAAATGAAAAACATGATGAAATATCCAATGATCGTCTGGAGAACTGCCAAATTATATTTCCCTTTTTTGATAAGATAATAAATAACGTAATATCCAACAATTCCCATTAAGATATTAGTAGCCGCCGCGAAAACAGCAATCACCGTTAATACATCGGCACGAGAAGAAAAAACATGCATGCTCTCCCAGTGAGGAAATTCCCAGAGGAGCCATGATGCCGTGGTAACAAAGAAAACAGACAAGTAAAAGAGTGTAAATAAGAAATATTTTGATTCGTACCACTTTCCCTCATCTTTTTTGATCTGAGTAAAAGCAGAGAACGCAAACATTGCACCTATCGCATATACCCAAAATACATCCACTTGAATCATTTCATAGATCACTTCATTTTTTTGTTAAAAATTAATAAATTATGTTTGTCAATAATATATTTAAATGTTTAGAGTAATTTACAGCTTTAATATTTTAAAAGAAAAAAAATACAGCTAAACGAATAGAAGAATAAAAATGCCAAATGCTAAAGGAACTGGAAAAATTATAAAAAAACAATCAGGTTATGGGAAAGATGGCCGGGGAAGAGATGAATAGGTTCATATTTATATTCCAAGTAAGATATCTAAAGATAATGAGAAAGAATGACCACAGGAGCTAATAATATTGGTGAAATTGTGATGAAAACATCTTTCCCTTTAAATCTGGAATACTATAAGCCTTCAACCAATACAATAATGTCAATAGGAAAGGAAGGATTTGTTCATACGGGTGATCTTGGTTATAAAGATAATGATGGATATATTTATTTCATGGAGCGAAAGCACCAGATAATAAATAGAGGAGGAAAAAAAATTTTTCCTTATTTTATAGAAAACATTGCTAATGCCCACCCAAATATGCTAGAGAGTGCTGTTTTTGGAGTACCTATGGATGATTCTCAAGAAGAAGAAATAAAATTATGCATCATACTTAAAAGGTTAAAACAACTAAGTCATGAGGAATTCCATGAGTATTTAAAAGAACATTTAGCTTATTACATGGTCCCTCGTTTTATTGAAATAAAACAAAAATTACGCAGTTTAACTGAAAGAATTAAAATTTATCTCCTCCAGAAAGAATGGAATACGGAACATGTCAAGAATAAAACATGTGATACCAAATTTAGAAATTTTATAATGGTTTCTGTCTAATATTAAGACACCGCGAATATTCCAAAAAAAAATAGAAAAGAGATAAATAATATTGCCTCTCCAATAGCAGCAATAATTAAAATCCATTTTTTCCATTGAATATTTTTTACGATATTATTATTCAAATTCAACACAAAAACCAAGACTATAAAGCTTATAAACATTAATTGAGCAGGTTCAAATAGCTTTAATATTGTATTTATCACCCGTAAAAAGATATTTGCATTAGGAGCAAAAGAATAATTCCAATTTGAAACCATCTGGAAAAAGTAACTTGGATTAACAATGTAAGGTATAAAAAGAATAATAAATGGGATCAAATAATAGAGAAGGTCTTTAAATTTTATTTTTTTTGAAACTAGTAAGATTAAAGGAAATATTACTACATATATTTTAAATGTGGCTATTGTAAATAAAAGTCCTGATATCATTTTTCTCTCTCTTTCAAGTTGAATATAGGACTCAACAAGTAAAAATAAAATAAGCCAATTAGTATTGTTATAATACATGTCTACCGCATATCCAATCCCACAGAAAATAAAAAATAACGCAATTTCTTTCTTATCTCTTGTTACCTTAAAAATAATATAAGAGATATATATTGTTGAGGATATTCTAAGTAGATCCCAGATTATGAATGAAATCCATGGAGGAATCACATAAAAAGGCCAGAAAATGAAATACCAGTGATAAAGATAAAAATGTCCATATGGATAGGAACCAGGAGGAAGATACATGCCAAAAAGTCCATTTCTCATCCAATCTAATAAGATTTTATAATCAACATCCTTTCCCCTTACCATAACAACAAAGATATTATCATCGGTTAAAAATTCTGAAGGAATAAAAGTAAAGAGAACCCTTAAAATCATTAAAAACGAAGTTATAATGATGATAACCATTAAAAATAGTTTAAAAAAAGGCTTATCGTTGTTTATTAACGAACCGAATGTGATTTTTTTTGTTTCCATTTTTTTTCAAAAGCCATAATAATATAAAATATAA
>DXJM01000182.1 GCA_019057355.1 Promethearchaeota archaeon
ATAGAGATTTTCATCCACACGGGTACATATTACATTCTCCTTTTTTTTTTCATCATTAATATAAAAGAGTATACTTATTTATAAACATTTAAATAGAAAGAAATGAAATAGAAATAGTCAAAAAAATTTTAGAAAAACAAAAAAAGTTAGGTGATAAATGTTGGTAGAATATAAGCAGCAAGTAAATTATTCAATGCCTCATCAATGCGGGTTATATCCTCCTCCTCCATATCAATATCCACAAATGAGAGCCATTATATCCTTGTTTCAGACTCCTTTAGAGGTTAAAAAGAAGTTTTTACCACCAGGTTTCAGACCCTTGAGAACTTCAGACGTGCTTTTTATAACAGAATATCTTGATACGACAATAGGACCTTATAACGAATCCTTGATAATGCTAACTTGTAAGCATGAATACAAGATGGGATTGTTTGTTCTAAATATATATGTCACTACTGACGAAGCTCTTTGTGCGGGCAGAGAGATTTGGGGATATCCAAAGAAAATTGCTGACATTCATCTCTCAAGCATCACTGATAACAAGGTGAAGGGGAATTTAACAAGAAAAGGTATTAAATTCCTTGAAATGGAGGTCGAAGTCTCTGATGAGCCACCAAAATTAGATCCAAAAGCAACCCTAGAAGGATTAATGCCTTTATACAATCTAAAATGCATTCCTGATGTTGCTGATAACACAAAACCAGCTCTCAAGCAAAAAACTGCTACTTATTTGAAATTTAATAACTTTACAACGAAAATGAGTGCAAAAATAAATTACGTGAAAACGGAGTATTCAAAATACGATATTTGCCACGAATTATTTAAACATGCTAATACTGATTTGGCGGCATTTTACGTGCAATGTGATATGACTCTCCCCAATGGAGAAGTTCTTGAATAAATACCCATAAATTTTATAAACCGTATGAAATGTGATAAGAATGACTAAAATATTGAATATTTACGAAAAAATAGAAAATATTGTTGGAACGAAATACATTACAGATTCTGAGCCGACATGCTATTCTTATTCGATGAATTGCGATACAGTCCTGCAGGGAATTCCCGATATTGTGGTAAGACCGAGCAATGCAAAAGAAGTATCTGAAATTTTAAAAATAGCGAATAATGAAGGGATAAAGATCATCCCTCGAGGTGGGGGTGCTGATCTAACAGGTGGTGCTAAACCAATTGGTGATGGGGGGGTTGTGATCGACCTTACTAGAATGAATAGCATATTAGATATAGATGAAAAAAATTTGATAGTAACTGTAGAAGCAGGAATTTCATGGAGTGAGTTATGCGATCAATTAAGTAAGGTTGGTATTGGATATTATACGGGGACCACAGGTCCCGCTTCGGGTTTTTCAGCAACAATAGGTGGAGGGCTATCGAATAACTCTGTTGGAGGTGGTGGTGCTGCCATGTATGGTGCGGTCACTGAGCAATGTGTTGGATTAGAGGTGGCATTACCTACAGGAGAGCTCATTTATACAGGAGCAAGAGCAAATTCCTTTTGTGATAAACAGTTTACGAGATTTGGTTTGGGCCCGGATTATAGTGGATTATTTTTAGGTGATGTTGGGATTAATGGGATAAAAACAAAAGCATCATTTAACTTGTATCCAATTCCTGAATATGCGGCGGGTAATACCTTTGAAATTAGAAATATTCCCGAAAGCAAGGAGTATGAAATAGCAACCACTCTCATGATGAAATGGCAACATTCGCAGGTTCCCATACATGATTTCTATTATTATACCAGGAACTATGCTGCATATTTGAAGGGGGTAAGATTGGTAAAAGGGTGGACAGATAAAAAAGTAAAAGGAAGTGTTATTTTTTATACCACTGTAGCAAATACACAAAAAGAATTAGATGATAGGGTAGAACGGATTGAAAAAATGGCAAAAGAGATGCAAATTAGAGAATTAGGACCAAGTGTAGAAGAAGGTAATCTTGCCAAATGGTTTTACGATGAAAATGGTAGATGGCAATGGGCTCACATTTACTGGGGCTTAGTAGGCGCCGACACTACATCTTGTGGCACGTGTTTGAAATGCAGGACTTCTCAATTGCCAAAATATGTTGAATTATATGCCGATTTTAATGCAAAGAATTCAAAAAAACTCCTCTCTCTTGGGAATGCTAGCGCCGATTTTATCGTTTTTGGGGTTCATCCACATTATCTCGACGTTACTGGAGGGCTTTCCTTTACTACAAATAGAGATAACAGAGAAATTCAGGAAAATTTGTGGAAAGACTTATTAACAATGCAAATCAAAGAGTTGGGCGCCGTTCATTACTGGATGGGAGAAATAATTGGTCGTTCATTGGTGGATTCTGGTGCTTTATCAGGAGAATATTACAATTTCATGCTGGCTATAAAAAAAACCCTCGATCCAAATGGAATATTAAGTCCTGGAAAGTTTTATTTAACAGATCACTATTGATTGGAGATTTAAATGACTGAAATAAAAAAAAAACAAAAATCCGTAGATATTACATTGAAGAATTTAATAAAGGTAAAAGAAGCTGCATTAGCATGCGTTCATTGTGGTCAGTGCAGGGTAGCTAACTGGCCAGAAAAGAATGTTCATTATGTTTGTCCGGTCTACAAGACAGACGTGACTCCAAAATTCGAGCCTTATTTTGCTCGAGGTAAAAACTTAATCCTAAAAGGCCTCTTTTGGGGTGATTTAGAACTAAGCCAAGATATAAGTGAACTAATCTTTCAATGCACGTTATGTGGGGCATGCGAAGATTTTTGTCATAATTCCCATAACGATCATGTAAAGTTTAAGACCCATGATTG
This sequence comes from Promethearchaeota archaeon, assembly GCA_019057355.1. Lineage (GTDB taxonomy): Archaea > Asgardarchaeota > Lokiarchaeia > Sigyniarchaeales > SOKP01 > FT1-020. The sequence goes on from DXJM01000182.1 coordinate 2,816, forward strand.
GGTAGATCAGGTAAATGTGTTTGAAGCTTTGAGAGCTGATTTAATAGAGGCAGGATTTCCTATTGAATCACATATCCCAATGAATAAATCAATGGTCGAATTATTAAATCCTTATGAACGTGACAATAAAGGAAAAAACAATTGGACGCATGGCGTAGATTTTAAGATAAGCGATGCAAGTAAAGAAGATGTGGAGATTTTATATTTTGTTGGATGTAGTGCAGCCTTAACACCCCAAATTGAAAATATTGCTATCAATACTGCTAAAATTTTAAATAGATTGGGGATAAATTTCGGTATTTTTGGAGAAAAAGAAGTTTGTTGCGGTAGTGTTGCATTAAGAACGGGAGATCGGAAAGCATTTGAGAAAGTTTCTGAAAAGAATGTTAAATTATTTGAAGCTCGGGGAATTAAAAAAATCATTACTAGCTGCGCTGGGTGTTATCGAACTTTAAAAAAAGACTATAAGGGACTGTTAAAGGATGTTGAGATTTTACACATGGTAGAATTTTTTTCAGATTTAATCGATGCTAATCATGTGCCGTTAAACCATTTGGATATGAAAACGACTTATCACGATCCTTGCCATCTTGGAAGGCACTTGGGAATATATGAGGCCCCACGGACAATTTTAAATAAAATTTCAGTTTTAGAGGAAATGAAAACAACAAGAGAGACGGCAATGTGCTGTGGAGCTGGAGGAGGTGTCCGGAAAGGATTCCCCGAGCTTTCAATAGAAATGGCAAAAAATCGAATAAAGGATGCGGAAGAAACAGGAGCGAGCTATCTCGTGAGCACGTGTCCTTTCTGTTATAGAAATCTATCCGACGCTATTGCATTTCTTGAATCAGGCATTCAAATGGTCGACTTGACCGAGTTAATACTAAAAGCATTACAAGCATGATTATTTTTTTTTCCATATTTTTTCACTCTCTTGCTTTTTCATTAGTATTTTGGAATGAAAAAATATATTAGTCAAACACCTTAATAAAAAGTAACCTACTATGAATAAAAAGATGTCTTCAATTGATAAAGAAAAATCCAAGTTTCTAAAAAAACCTTTTATTGCTATCTTTATCATAATTTTAGCAGTTTTAAGCTCTTTTATTACATTTTTTGTTTTGCAATATTCTCTAAATACTCCGATTCCCGTTGTCGTGGTCTCTTCCGGCTCCATGAAACCTACTATTAATGAAGGTGATATATTATTTGTAAAAGGAGTAGATGGTAATGAAATATCTGAAGGAGATGTGATTGTTTTTCAAGCTTTATGGATTGGTGCTCCCTCAGAGCCAGTAGTTCATCGTGTAATTGAGATTATCAATGAATCCGGTGTTTTAGAATTCTATACGAAAGGAGATAATAATGAAGGTAATGATCCGGGTTTCAGAACTATTAATGATATATATGGTCGTGTAATAGGAAGAATTCCTTATATAGGATGGATAAAGCTATTTTTTGATAGATCTGGATTGTTAATTCCACTCATTGTGATTATCGTCATCTTTTTAGTCATTTCAATGCTATGGGACTATTCTAAGGAAAAAAATGAAAAAAATAAACAAGAAAGGAAGATAAGTCAAGAAGACTTCGATGATCATGCAAAATTACTATGGTAATAAAAATCATCGTGATACCCTATCAATGATTTAATAAAATTTATTAAAATCCAATACTTTAAAGATCCTAATTTACTAAATTTAG
>DXJM01000183.1 GCA_019057355.1 Promethearchaeota archaeon
CTGAGATTTGTTCACATAATTATAATATTTTAATGAAAATAATTGAACAGTTAATGAAAGAATAATTGAAAAAATTTTTTTTATTGAAAAAAAGGTGGTAGTAGCATAAAAAGAATTTGAATTCCATAATTTCCCTCCTTGACTCAATTCTTTTCATTAGTTTGAATAAGTTTTTATATCCATCTCGTTTGTTATAATTATAACATTTAAATAAATTAATGTGAAAAGGATGTCAGAACAAAATTTGTTTGCTGAATTTATGAAACAAATGGCATTTGATCGTGCGGAATATTTGGTCGAAGGAAAAGTGGAAGATCTTTCGGATTTCATGAAAAAGATGATTGAAAGCGCATCTTCAATCATAAAAGAAAATGTAGTAGGTGAAATAAAGGTTCTTGGAGGATCGATTAAAAAGAAGGAAGATAAATTCAATGAATTCATAAAAAAAGTGGAAAATGAAGCAGAAAACGAAAAATATAAGAATATTAAAAAAAATATCAAGGAATACATTAAATTAGTAAAAGAATTAGTTGAAAAATATTGCGTGGCTGTTATTCCTGTCAAGGAACTGCCATGGGAGAACGTTATTTTTATGACCGTTCCGATATTTTTACATGATAAAAAAATCCAGCTTTTAAATAATTCAATTGCATATTGTGGGGACATAAAATGTGTTGTCTCAAAAACAACAATTTATAGCAAGATGAAGGGTGGAACACCTTTATTTGCACCCTATATAGGGGAGTTAGAATTAAATTCCACGGTTTCAAATGAATCCTTCAAAAATCCTTTATCTGAAGATTTTACATGTATCAATGCAATAATAGAATCTCTTGAGTCTCCCTCCGTTAAAAATCAGTTAGCAAAATATCATGAAGGTTACCAGAGACATGGGGAGCCAATTTGTGATTTTTTGATGAAAGATGAAGAATTAATGCGTGTCATGGATAAACTGACCTCTGGCTTAGAATCTAAAAGGGTCAATACCGAGTTTGCGGCATGCGCTATAGCATTACCCAATGTTTCTAATGGTTCCACCTTGATGGTTGTTACAGATGAAAGCAATGGTAGCGGTTCAGAGAAGTTTTTAAATTGTTTTGAAGCATTATTAAAATTTTCAGCAGCATGTTGTGAAGCTCCATCTACGAGCAAAGAGGGTAAAAATGAAGGTATGAGTACTCCTGGGGGTCAGCAATTAGCAACATGGACTCAAGAAGATCTTGCAAGGGATGCTCAACAAAGGGGTGGAGCGGTCACACCTCCAGGGATGGCTGTCTGGACTGAAGAGGAATTAACTAAAGCAGCTTCAGAACGGAGCACAGGATTACCGCCAGGGATGGAATATTGGACTGAAAAGGACTTGGAAGAATTAGCTAAAAAAAGGCAAGGTGGAGCATTGGATATTCCTGAATGGAAACCTGAACCAAATATGTTAGAATGTGCAAATTGCGGGTATGCTCTGAGAAAGGGTTGGGATGAATGTCCGATATGTGGAACGCCTGCAGGTACGAACATTTCTTCCAAACCAAGTGCAGAAAAAGAATCTGATATTGTCTCATCGAGTGCTTCGGAGAATGATGAGGAAAAGGATGAAAGTCCTGAGAATACTCCTCCAGAACAATAATTTGCTAAAAAATTCTTTTTTTTCAAAAATCTTATTAATTATTCACTATTTAGCTTCTTAATTGAACTACTGATTTAGCTCTATTTTGATACAAAATATTTTTTTGGTTAAAGGGGACGACCTGCAGCATGTTGATAATTTGAGTATATTCAATTATCCTCAAGAAATCATTACAAAAGAAAAAAAATTCATCGAAAATTTATTTCGTTCTCATAAATCTAAAGATATAGGATCAAAGAAAGAAAAACCAATAGCCAATAATGCACTCCAGCAATTTATAATTGATGGACCTATCCCTCATAAAATTAAAAAAATGAATGCAAGTACAATTTGCATAAACGAAAATGTTATTATTGGGCTACTCTTGGAAAAAGATGATAATTTGCAGGAATATGAGGGTTTTTTTAGGGATTTAATTTATGAGTTGATAGTTAATGAAAAAAGATGTTCATTTATCGAAGAATTTGAAATTGAGATTTTTCTTATAACGATTTTTATTGATTTAAGAAGATATGAAGATGAAAACATAAAAGAAAGGTTAAATCTCGAATATTCCAGAAACTTTCCTTTTCATAAGATATTTTTGTTCGGAATTGATGAAGTGGGGAAAAGTTCATTACTCAGAAGAATTAAAACCGGGGAATATTCTGATAATTATTTTACACCTACAAAAAAATTTAATATTCAATATATACAAGACGGAGAAAGTGGTTTATTGGCATTCTGGGACATGCCTGGTCAATATTCTTTTCGTAAAAAATGGTTACTAGGTTCACAGGATTCAAATATTCTTATTTACATGATAGATGTGTCTGATCAAATACGATTTGAAGAATCTAAAAAAGAATTAGATATAATTATTAATCACCACGAGCTCGCTGACGTTCCTTTATTAATTATAGGAAATAAAATCGATCTAATAAATCATATAAATTCTAATGATCAAAGTGAAAGTAAAAATTATTTAGACCGAATAAAAAAAGAAATTCTTAATTTCTTTAATTTTGAACAAATGCAGAAAAGAAATTGGAAATTTATTTTTTCTTCAGTAAAAACAGGTTATAATATAAAAAAGATTTTTGAATCCATAAAAGAGTTGATTTCTTCTTGAAGGGCATTTTTTTAGCATTCTCAATTA
>DXJM01000184.1 GCA_019057355.1 Promethearchaeota archaeon
GGGTTAATTTTTTTCTTTTTGATTTATACGGGAGTCTTTTTAATGCGAACCCTTCGACTAAAAAAAATATTCCAAGGACTTAATCTAAAATCGTCTTTTAGAAATTTATTAGGTTCTTATGGAATTGGATGGGCTGTAAATGAATTAACTCCTGGAAAAATAGGGGATATTGTAAGAATGGAGGTGATTCGACAAAAAGAAAAGGAAATAATCTTTAGCAAAAGTCTCTGTGGTGTTGGAATTGAAAGAGTTCTTGATTTATTAATACTTTTTGCAATTACATGCATCGCATTATTTCTCATGTATATTTTTAATGTTCAAGGAACAACTGAACTCAATCTCAATAATTATATTCTTGTAAGTGCTGGGATTCTCTTGATTGGAGCGCTTTTTTTAATTGTTTTATTTCTTAAAACTCAATGGATTCTAAATATAATTGAAAAAATCTCTCCGAAATTACGACGCCTTCTAGAAGGCTTTCTGAAAAATTTTATTGAAGGAATAAACGATTTTAGGAAGAATAAACAAAAAATATTAGAGGTCATAGGTTTAAGCTTGCCTACGTGGTTTTTTGAAACATTCACGCTGATAGTTATTTTTTATCTGACAGGATACCATTTAAATATCTTCATTCTGTTTATTGCTCAAATCATTTTATTCTTCACTAAAACATTTCCCATAACACCTGGAGGATGGTTTATATCAGAAACAATTGCAAGTGCCTTTATATTCATTTTTTACCCTACCATTCCTTATACAATGATATTGAGTCTTGTTATTTTAGACCATGTCCTCCGGACACTATATATTTTAATATTTGGGGTAATCTCAGCTTTCTTACTGAATTTCAATCTAAAAAACGTTGATTCAACTCATTTTAATATAAAAGAAAAAAAAAATAAGCGGAATAAAAGAGTTACAAGGGGATTTGGATTGTTAGAAACATTTTTATCAATACAAAGAATGAAAAAGGCACAAAAATTAATTGTCCAACACGAAAAAAAAGGCACAATATTAGACATTGGGTGCGGAAATTATCCATATTTTTTGATGCAAACATCCTTTGAAGTAAAATATGGTATTGACCAAGAAATTAAAGATAGGACAATAATGGCTCATAATTTACATTTAAAAAAACACAATATCTGTGAAGATTTAAACTTACCATTCGAAAATGAATCTCTCGATGTAATTACTATGTTGGCTGTTGTTGAACATTTGGAAATTAGACAACTATCCCAGATTTTAAAAAAATGTTATCAACTTCTAAAAAAGGATGGAATTTTAATCTTGACCACACCCGCTCATTGGAGCGACTTTCTTCTAAAGATGATGGCCAAAATTCATTTAGTTAGTCCTGAAGAAATTGAAGAACATGAACACGTATTTAACATGAAAGAATTGAATTATTTGATCACATCCTCCTACTTTAACCAAGATAATATTCAAAAAGGGTATTTTGAATTTTTTCTTAATATATGGATGTGTGCAAAAAAATAAGGGTATTTTAAAGTTAGAACCTGTAAAGCACTCGGATCAGAGAAAAAATTATTTTCCAATGAAATAATAATACAAAGATAACGATACTTTCTGCAGCTAATTTTAATGATCTCCTGAGTAAATAACCATATTGAATAGTCTCATCTTGATCATGTAATTTTTTTTTTTTCTCCTCATTATGATTCAAAAATGGATTTATTTTTGATTAGAAATGATATTCTTTAAAGACTTCTTCCACGGTATAATTATTATGTAAAAGTTTCGCTATTGCACTCACTATTTTTGCTGGATCCTCTGCTTGAAAAACATTTCGTCCAAAAGCAACACCTGCCCCCCCTGCTTGTATGGAATCATGTGCCATTTGCAGGAGATCTCTCGTGGTATCCATTTTCGGACCTCCTGCAATAATAACTGGAACGTGAGCTCCTTTCACGATTTCTTTAAAGCTATCAATATTCCCTGTATAATTTGTTTTTACGATATCTGCTCCTAATTCTGCTCCTGCTCTCGCAGCAATATTTACAACATCAGGATCGTGTTCATTTTTGATCTTTGTTCCTCTGGGGTACATCATGGCAATTAATGGCATTCCCCATTCCCTACATGATTCAACAACTTTCTGAGCGTCTTGAAACATTTCTGGTTCTTCATTTGCCCCAATATTGATGTGTATTGAAACTCCATCAGCACCCATTTTAAGCGCTCTTTCTACAGAACATACGAGAACCTTTCTATTCGGATCGGGATTAAGATTCGTAGCTCCTGATAAATGAATAATAAGACCTATATCTTCACCACTCTCTCTATGTCCCGCGCCAACCATCCCCGAATGCATCAACACCGCATTTGCTCCTCCAATAGCCACATTATCCACCATCCTTGCCATATCTTCAAGTCCCTTGATAGTTCCAACAGTTAATCCATGATCCATCGGAACGATGATCGTTCTTTTACTCTCACGATTCATGATACGTTGCATCCTAATGCTTTTTCCTATATCCAATTAATTTCACTTCCGTCCTTTTTTGTTATATAGTATAGTATTTTTTCTTTTAAATTACTATGTTTAATATTCTACCAATTATTTACCTTTGGATCTATGATAAGCTGATCATTCTATATTATTTTTCATAGTTTTATTAATATTCAAAACTTATATATACAGTATAATACCTATTAAAAATCTTCATATTTCGGGATTAGAGTTCCTTGAATCATACCACAGACGTTCTAATTATAGGATCTGGGATTTCAGGCTTAAGTTTGGCAATCAAATTGGCTAAATTGATTCCAGAACAAAATATAACGATCATAACAAAAGAAAAAGTAGACGATTGCAACACTTTTAATGCCCAAGGTGGAATTGCTTGCGTCTGGGATAAAGGGGATTCCTTTAAAAAACATGTTCAAGATACGCTTATTGCAGGTGACGATCTTTGTGATGAAAATATCGTTAAACGAATTATCTCTCAAGCACCTGAGAGAATTAGAGAATTAATCGATATGGGTGTAACTTTTAGTAAAGATAATGATGGAAATCTTGATTTGGGTCAAGAAGGAGGTCATTCTGAACGCAGGATCCTTCATGTAAATGATTTGACTGGAAAAAATATAGAAGAATCCTTGATAAAACGAGTTAAAGAATGCGATAATATTGAAATAAAAGAAAAATTTTGTGCCGTGAACCTTTATTCAAGAAATTTGAAATGTCGAGGAGCCTATGTTTTAGACCAAAAAACTGAGGAAATTCATAACATAGCGTCAAAAGTAACTGTGATTGCAACGGGTGGTGCTGGTAAGATATACTTATATACAACAAATCCCGATGTTGCTTCTGGTGATGGCATTGCAATGGCATATCGCGCGGGTGCGACCATTGCAAACATGGAATTTTTTCAATTTCATCCGACTTGTTTATTTCATCCTTTTGCTAAATCTTTTCTAATATCTGAGGCAATGAGAGGTGAGGGTGCAATATTAACGGACATTAGTGGGCGACCTTTTATGGAAATATACCATCCTTTGAAGGACTTAGCCCCTCGAGATGTTGTATCAAGAGCTATAGATTCAGAATTAAAAAAATCTGGAGATGACCACGTGTTATTAGATATTGCTTCCTATAAAGATAAATCATTCATTAAAACCCATTTTCCTGGGATATATGAAGAATGTTTAAAATTCGGCATCGACATAACACATGAACCCATACCCGTAGTACCTGCTGCACATTATTGTTGTGGAGGAGTACTTGCTGGTATTAACGGAATAACTGATGTAAAAAATCTATACGTTATTGGGGAGTCCGCTTGCACGGGTTTACATGGTGCTAATCGCTTAGCCAGCAATTCTTTATTAGAAGGAATTGTTTGCGCTCATGAATGTTCCAAGCTTATTGCCAATAACATTCATGCTTTAAGAATAAAAAGCTTCAAGCCATGGGAACCTGGAAATGCTGTTCCCTCTACTGAAGCAGTTATAATCACGCAAAATTGGGATGAAATAAGAAGGTTCATGTGGAATTACGTGGGGATAGTTCGAACTGATAAACGCTTAGAAAGAGCAAAAAAAAGAATTAATCTATTGTTGGAAGAGATCAATAATTATTACTGGGACTTTAAAATTGAAAAAAATTTAGTTGAATTACGGAATTTGGCAACAGTTGCTAAGATAATAATTGTCAGTGCGATATCTAGAAAAGAAAGCCGTGGAATTCATTTTAATATTGATCATCCAAATAAGTCAAAATTAATAAGAAATACAATAATCAAAAAACCTTGGTAACTATACTCCTTTTTTTCATTCCTTGTTTTAAAAAGGGTAAGATCATGAAATTAAATGAAATAGTATTTACTCTATAATTTACTCTTA
>DXJM01000185.1 GCA_019057355.1 Promethearchaeota archaeon
ATTATAATAAAGAAGTTTATTAAATTATAATAATATAGTAATGATCATAAAATTCTTATTGTGATGAAATGCCAAAAAAAGAGCTCATCATATTTGATGCTAATTTTTTTATAATGACTCGAGCAATCCAAGCGAGAGAGCTATTGAAAAATTTAAAAGTTGCTGCCGCTGATTTAAATCTTGAATATTATATTTCTGAGGTGGTTTTTGAAGAGATAAAAGCACCTGAAAATTATAAGAATCAGTTCAAACAAATTATAGCGATTGATCTTGTAGAAATCTCTCAAATCGGAGAAATAAAAGCGATTCTCAACGATTATAACATCAGATTTCCTGCCCAAGACCCCGATCTTTCACTACTCGTTATTGCAAAAAAACTAATTGACAAGTTCAACGAAATACCAATTCATCTTGTAACTGATGATTTCAAGTTGGTAAAGAACGCAAGTCTGATTTTTAAAACGAAGCTCAATATTCTCTCACTTTCGAGTTTTCTCTTGAAATTACAAAGAAGCTCGACTGATTCAAAAAGTCGCAATTATTTTAAAAACTTGTGGAAAAGGAGTTTGAATTACACGCTTTCTTACATGATAGAACGTTCAAAAGTGTATCCTGCAGAATCTAAAATACAATGGTTGATTGAAAAAGCTATATCTGTTACAGAAAGTAGTATTATAAGTTCCGATGCAGAAATTCAAGGTTCTGATAAAGCCATAAAATTTGAAGTGGGTTCATCCAAGTATGCTGAAGAATTAGAATTAGCTGAAAAATATATTGAAAATAAAGCGCTCCCCGCGAGTCAGGAGGAATTACTATCTGGTATTATCTCATTTTTAGAAAATCTAAAGATCTCTCGTGAATATCTTAATCGAGCACGAGATGAAGTCATTAAAAATGAAAATGTCAATGCCGTTAAATTTTTAAAAAAAGGTAATGGCTTTTTAATCTCATTACTTCAAATGGCTTCCGGACAATTAGAAAATAGGAAAAATTATGACATTATTCAGCAATTAATCTGCCAAGAAATAAGTAAAATGGAATTTTTACGCGCGTTCATCTTGGTATCTTTAGGCAAGGTGAGTAGTGCGATTGATTCACTTGAAAGAGCCGCTCTTTTTTCCATTATCATTCGCAACTACATGACCTGCTTGACTCTTAATTACATAAAGGCATTGATTCTTCTTTTTCACGGTCTTTATAATTCTGCAATTAAACAATATAATTTTACCGAAGAGCTTGCTGAAATTTATGAGGATAACAAGCTCAAGTTGAAATGTGGCATCGGGAAGGCTATTGCATATTTTATTCAAGGAGAAAATCGCGATATGGCAATGGGTATAATGGAAGAAATATCCAACATGGCTCTTGATGAGAATTATAAAGATGCAATAATCGTATTTAGTGAATTAGGTGATTATTTCTTAGCTCTAGGGCATTCTCAAATAGCTGCGAATTTATATAATCAAGCTTTAGAAATATCTATAGATTACCGCTTGGATTTTAAGTCAGAAATTTTAATAGAAAAATTAAAACGAGCATATATTGCAACAGTTTTAGAGGGGTATACCACCGATGATATGGGCCAAAAAATAGATGTTTTACTGGATAAAGCATATTCAGTCAAAGATGTCGAAAAATATAACGAACAAATTAAAAAAATTGCCAGCTTCAACGTCCTTTTCTACAAGCGATTTGAGCACATTACAGGTAAAAAAAAAAATAATCCCTTATAGCAAGCTTCCTAAAGAATTAAAGATCGATTCCTTAGAGGCAGTACACTTTGAAAAATTGGATGAAAATAAAAATCAATATTTATTTATCATTTCACATTATGAGCTTGGTTTATTAGGAATTAAACTCATGACTGATGATTCAATTCAAGGTATTGCGGAGAACTATACATTAAAAATCAAGCCAACTGCGAAAGTAAAAATTTATGAACCAGATGAAACGCTGAAAAATATTTTTTTAATCCGAGCAATTATAGAAATTACGGCACTAAATCAATGCGAGATCACTTATTCCTTACCCTCTTTCTTTAAGCAACTAAATCTATAATAATTTATTTGATTTTTATTTTTTCTTAACGTAAGTATCAAGATATAGTTGGAAAAATTTCTAAAAAAAACAGGTGAGTGCAACTTTAGTTACCTTTACGCAATTCTTTTTCTCTTTGTGATACTTGATGCGTATGAATAGCACAACTGATGCAATAATATTTTTTTGTTTGTCCGCTCATGATTAAGGCGCCAGATTTTTTGAGTTCGCCATACATCCTTGCATCTACTAAAGACGTCCGACGAGTAACTGCCTTAGCCTTACTACGGGCTATAAATCTCCCACAATTTACACATTGAACCTTGGCGTAACTACCCTTACTGCTCCCCGTTTTGCCACCACTTTTTCTTTTCTTCGGCATTGCTTTACCTCCTTTTATGTGATTTTTCCTGTTTCAAACCAGTCCTTAGGGAATAAAATCAAAGAAAACTTAAATATTTTGTTCTTTATGGAATAGCTATTGATAAGAACGGATCGTAAATATAGTTAAACCAATTTTTTTTAACGTTAAATAGCATTTTATTCCATTTTACTAAACTTATTGAAGGTAAAATGAATTCTTTGCACGAAGGTTGCGAATAATAAGAAGATATACAATAACATTAAGATTGGAAAAAATAAGGTGAAGGAAACTCCGAAATACAAACCTGTAAGATAGTAAATCCAGCATTCAAAGATGAGAGCACACCATAAAAATAAAATTCTTTCCCCTCTTTCCATTATTCCCACCCCTTTCATATCAATTCCATCATTTTCAGCTCTTGACCGCACGTATGATATCATGATAGAAAGAAATAACATGATGAAGCCTACAAGATAATTTATTAATCCTCCATAAATTAACCCTAATATTATCAATGCATCTGAAATACGATCCAGATTGGAATCTAAGAAAGCTCCTGCTTTAGAATCTAAACCAATTTTTCTCGCAACCGAACCATCAAAAACATCAAAAATTCCCGAAATAATCATGAATGTTGGGGGTAACCAGGCTAACCATATATTATGAATTGTTCCAATACTTAAAAAAAATGCTGCCACTAAAGATGATATAAAACCGATATATGAAAGCGTGTTAGGTTTGATGTTCTGATTTGCTAAAAATTCAACTGGGTACCGGGTCAGTTTTTTAACGATTTCACTTTGTCGTGTTCTTTTATGATTATTACTCAATTTTCTTCAAGAGCTCTAAAAAAATCAATTGAAAATACATAATTCATATATTTCTCTTGGATAAAAAACTTAATTGTTAGATGCTAAATAGAATATTATTAGTCGAATTATTGAACTCGCTAAATAAGAGGTGGTTCCAAAAGTGTATTTGGGAATATTTAGTTCTAAAAACTCTTCCGATTCAAGGAAATCCCCTGATTGATTTCCTATGATGAAAACCTGCTTTTCTGGATCAATCTTATTAACGTGTTTGAGAAAATCTATTCCATCCTCCTCCAAAATAGCTGTTGCAAAACCTTTATCTAAAAAAGTTTTAATCGTTTCAAAAAATTGCATGCTAGAAATTTTCACCCCCAATAATGGATTATTTGGAATCTTTTCTAAATTATTTTTATTTATAATGAGTTCTACCAAGCAGTTTGCAAGTTTTAATTCGTTTTTTGGAAAACTGTGATGGTCCAACAATTCCGAATCAAAGATATAAGTTCCATATTTATCTAAAAATATCCAAATTTGGACGTGTTTCTGAAAGCAATCATTTCCTAGCAATGCAGATAAAATACATCTTGATATAACGTCAAATCTTCCTGAAGATCCAGGGATATTCTTTATCGTATACTTGCTTAATTCGACCGTGCTTGATCTAATCAAGAATATCATTATTATTAAAATAGAAGGTTGATTATTAAATTATATATTAATTTTCTAGTTCAAC
>DXJM01000186.1 GCA_019057355.1 Promethearchaeota archaeon
ATCGAGAATCAAAAAACGAGAGGTGGCGTTTCCTCCACCGACTGAAGTCGGTGGTTTCCACGCCTAATATCGACATGAAGAAATTGCTAATATTGGGTTTAGACATTGGAGGTGCAAATACGAAAGCAGCTCTTATATTTTTTGAAAATAACATGATCAAAAAAACATTTTCCTGCATTGAATATTTTCCTTTTTGGGAGCACTCCCTTGATAAAATTCCTAAAATATTCGAAGAAATAGTCGATAAATTACTAGTAAAGAACAAATTCAATAAACGTGATCTTGATTATATTGCTATTAGTATTACTGCAGAGTTGTCCGATGCATTCAAATCTAAAAAAGAAGGAATTTTTACTATTTTAGATGCCCTTGAAAGAGTTTTTAGAAACCAAAAAATGGTGTTTATAAGTACAAATAATACCTATATTTCTTTTAATGAAGCAAAAAATAATTACATGAGTATCGTAGCAGCAAATTGGGTATCAACATCATTATTTCTGGGGCATTTTATATCTCAATGCATCTTAATCGATGCAGGATCGACCACAATAGACATTATCCCCATTTCTAAATCAATCCCAATACCTAAAGGAAAGGATGACGTTTCTAGGTTAATTCACCATGAATTAATCTATACTGGTGGTTTAAGGGCATCGATACCCTCTATTACACATTTTGTCCCTTTTCGGGGGGCAATGGTACGCATTTCTTTTGAAAAATTTGCTTTAATATCAGATGTTCATCGTATTTTGAACAATATAGCTGAACAGGAATATCTTAATGATACTGCCGATAATCGATCGAAATCTATCGAAGATTGTCATGCGAGATTGGCACGGATAATATGCGCGGATATCGATACTGTATCAATAGAGGAAATAAGAGAAATAGCGAAGTTTATATATAATAGGCAATTAAAAATCATCTCACAAGAAATCAAGCTTTTTCTGGAAAATTTTACCGTTTCTCATCCTGAATTTCAAAATAATCCTAAATTTGTCATAACAGGATTATCTGCCGAATTTTTGATAAGGCCATCATTACAAAATCTTGGATATCACAATATAGAAATTTATGAAAAGCTTACGAAAATCCCTGATAATGTCAGTTCATCAGCATTTGCTGTGGCAGGAGCATTAAATTATCAAATGGAATGACGTGTGTAAAGATGATAAAAAAAACGATAATAGTAAAAATAGGTGGTAAGATATTTGAAAATACTACCGATTTAAGCGCTACTATTATGCAATTACAGTCCATTATTGATGAAGGTGTCATTCAAAATGTTGTAATAATTCCTGGAGGGGGTTCACGTGCTAATTTTATACGAAAATTAGACAAAGAATTTAGACTAGGTAATGATTTATCCCATTGGATGGCAATATATGCCATAGATCTGAATGGCATTGACTTACATGAAAAATTGCCTTTTACTAAACTGTTTGATAATCTAAAGAAAATAAAAGAAGCAGTAAATAATATAAAAGGTACCCTTATCTCAATTTTTTTACCATATAATTATCTTAAAGATAATGATCCATTACCTCACAGTTGGGATGTAACCTCAGATTCTATAACTTTATTCTTCGCTAAAAAATTAAGATTAAACGAATGCTTCTTCATTAAAAATGTTGATGGGATAATGATTAAGCACGGGAAAAGTAGCAAGCTAATAAAACATATCTCAACTGAAGAATACGAGACCTTATTACATGCTCAAGTTCTTCACATTAAAAAGGATAATAACAATGAATTAAAAAATTCAATGCCAATTGACTCTTTTTCATTGACACTGATAAAAAGATACGAGCTCCCGTGTACTATCTTGAATGGTTCGAGATCGAATTCAAGAATACAAAGTTATTTTAAAGAAAAAAAAGAAGATGATAAATATTATTCAAGAATATTTTAGATTATATTTTTGTTTATAAACGATGAATGCTGAAGAAATAAAAAAAAATGCAGAATTCCTAATCGCTACATTACCTGGCAGGAAAATAGAAGGATCTGAAAAAATTACCGTGAGATATAAAAATCTAGTTAATTTTGCCAGAATATATAGAAAAACTGACACAAAATATATTGGTTCAGAAGAGGATGGTATTGTAGCGATTCGTTCATGGGCGAACGTATATACGATTAAAACCTTGTATAAATTAGTCTTGGGAGAAAAATTCCAGCAAGGCGGGATTGAAAGGCCATTCCTACTCAATACGAATAAAATGCTCCATGCAGGAAATATTTACGACTGGGAGGGCTGTGTTGATGTTAAAAATGGTGATAAATTAACCGGAACCGCAAGTTGGGGTGAATTTTGGTTTGTTGAAAAAAATAAAATGCTTTTTGGAAATCTCCATGCTAAAATTAAGAATCAGAACGATGAATTGGTATGCAATGTCACTTCAAGAATAGGTATTAGGCCTGGAGGATACTAAATTGGTAAAAACTGCTGACATACAAATCGGTCAAGTAATAAAAAATGAATTCGATCAGATTTCAAGAGAACTGCTAAAAACATATGCTAAAGTTTCAGGAGATACAAATCCCATCCATACTAATGATATAATTGCTGAAAAAGCAGGATTAAAAGGTGTAATTGCTCATGGTTTGTTTTCTTTTGGATTTATAACAAAATTATTTGAAGATTTTTTAGACCAAGAAAGAGATGGGAAGATCATTAGAATTAACATTGACATGAGGGGGATAGTGCGGTGCGGAGACCTCTTGGTAACTGAAGCGATTATTAGTAAAACTGAAGGAAAAAGGATTTTTTTTGATATAAAGCAAACAACTTATACGAATGTTGATATTAAAAAGAATAATAAAATTATAAAGCAATTTGAAGCGGGAGAGCGGGGGTATATTTCTGAAAAAGATATAGCTCGTGGGTTTTTGAAGCAAAAAGAAGTTGATGATGGTATTTTAACATATAGAGAAAGGGTATCAATGGAAGGAAATGCTATCATTGAACTGTATGAATAGCTAGAATTTAAAGTAATATACGAACGTATTATTGATGATATTGATTTAAAACTGAAGATTTATATGTATCTTAATAGAAAAAAATATTGGAAGTAGGAACAATAAATTTAGAATAGTTCTAAAAAAAAATTCATGATTAACCTAACTGATAACGATAGAGCGAAATATATTGACGATATTGACTTCTCCTGATATAAACTTTTTAGAAAAGTTGATCTCTCAAGGGCATTATGAGAAAGCAACTGAAGAAATATTTATTATTATAGAAACGACTTTTGATGTGGAAACTAAATACAAAAGTCTAACGCTCTTGAACCATATATGCGATAAATCTCCTTCAATTGCTTTAAAAGTGGTAAAGAAGGTATCGGAATTGATAAATGATACCAATTCATGGATAAGACTTGTTTCATTAGAAATAATATATCAAATTTCAATGTATCGACCGAATTTATTAATAAACTCCATCGATAAATTAAATGCTCGATTGTATGACCAAGATCCCTCTGTGAGAAGATTATCGGTAAAGATAATTGGTAATTTAATTATATCACTTCATCTTGATAAACCTAAAATGCATGGATTAATTGATGATTTTACTGAAAAATTAATGGATAATGATTGGAAGGTCAAATTAAATGTGATTAAAATACTTCAAAAATTAATCAATCAAGATTACTCAAAACTAAGGGATTTAGAACCATTATTTTCAATTATAATTCTTAATTTAAGGGATGAAGATGAGGATGTTGCAAGGTCTGCTGCTGAACTCCTCAATATTTTAG
Organism: Promethearchaeota archaeon; assembly: GCA_019057355.1. Classification (GTDB taxonomy): domain Archaea; phylum Asgardarchaeota; class Lokiarchaeia; order Sigyniarchaeales; family SOKP01; genus FT1-020. The sequence continues at coordinate 3,768 of DXJM01000186.1, forward strand.
GAACATATTTCCTTTCAAAAGAAAAGGTCTTTTACGTGTTACTCAATCTCCTATATAACGAAGAAGATAGAGTGAAAGAATTAATAATATGGTTATTTGGAGAAATTGGGAAGGAAAAATCATCTGAAATTATTCCAATCATTCCTAAATTAATAAAGTTATTAGAAATCGATGATTATCGTATTCAAGTTAAAATTGTTGATGCTTTGGTAAAAATAGCATGTAATAATTTTGACCAAATTTGGGCGAATTTAATTAATGCCATTTTGAACGCAAGTGATAAAGATTACAGAGCAAACTTGACCCATTCTCTCTTTCATATTTGTCAAGAAAACATTTCTACAATATTTAGCTATATTTTTGAAGAATTAGAAAATCCCTCAAAAAATGTTCGAGATGCTGTTGCGCTAGTGTTTAGACGTCTATTCGAAGAACATCAAATTGATATAGAAAATGAAATAACAAAATTTTTGTACAAGTTGGATTCTAAATTTTGGAGAGAAAGGAAAAAAACTATAACATTATTGCATAAGATTTGCTTTATTTTAAAAAAAGAAAAAATAGCAATATGGATTACCATCGAATTGGAAAAAATGTTAAACACTGAAAGCGATCGAGATGTAAAAAATGAAATTAATAACATACTAGGGAAATTAAAAACTATCTATCCGAATATTGAAAGTAAAATTGAACGAATAAAAAATGAATTGCACCTTATAGAAGAAAGGACGATTTCATTTCAAAAAATTCCAGCACAGTTTAGAGAGGAATTAAATTCAAATATTAAGAATTTTAAATTTAATACTACTGAACTAGAGATAAATAAGAAATATAATCAAATACTTGAAGACATCAATAAATTTCATAATGATCTTAATAATTTTGAATATAAAAGATTAGCTTTTGATTTAATTGAAGAATGGGAAGAAACGAAAATACAGATAATTGAAGAGTTAGGTTTGATAAAGAGTTTTATATCTGAGATATTTAATGAAAAAAAATCGGAGTTTATTGAAAGCCTGAACGAAAAAATTAGATTATTATACGATCGAATTGAAATTTTAGATGCAAAATTCGATTACATCAAAGATTACAAGTTAGAATTGAATATTAATGAACTATTTTCTAATAAAGATCTAAATATTGAATTTGAAGAAAAATTTGCATATATTACTCAATTAAGGAAGAATATGTTCAAACTAGAAGGTGATATAAGGGAAATTTTGATAAATAATTTAGATTTCATCAAATTGTTCAAAAATTTACTAAGAAAATGGGTTTCCACCAAAATAAAAATTCAGCAATATCTTAGTGATATTGATTATCAAATAAAAATATTAAAAAATGACATTATTTCGTCCTTATCGCAAGATAGAAAGGTACGAGCTATAAATGAATCCAAAGATCCTGAATATGCAAATTTTATTGAGGTTCGAAATAAATTTGCATACCAGATCCTTCAAAGTCACGTACAGGACCTAATTTCTCAGAGTATTGAAGAATTTAAAAAAATAAATGATAATTTTACTCATTTAAATGAGAAAATAAACAATGTTGTGAAAAGAGAGGAATATTCCAAAGCATATCATTTAATTGATGTCAATTCTAATCAAATCCACAACTTTATTGAAGAAACTGAGAAGTCAATAGAAAATATTCTCGGGAAAGACGTGATTATAGAAGATAATAACCTATTTGATTTATATATAAGACCCTATCTCAATAGATGGACGGCATCCAAAGAATTATTGATAAACAAGCTTGGAAGTTTCGTAAAAAAAAAAGTAAATATTGTTTTACTTCATCAAATTAAGCATTATTTAGATATAATGAACCCTATTACACTTGAATTACTTTCTTCGTATGTAAACGTGGAAATCACGCAATTGAAAAATAGAATATTAGAATTTATTAATAAAAATAAGCTAAATGCAAAAATCATTGGGGATTCGGTCATCTCTCCAAAATTATCGACTGAAATAAAAACCACCGACTTACTGTTTTATAAAGATATTAAAACAATTGGAAATATGATTTATATGAATCTTAAATTGAACAATCCCTCAACTTTTACCTTTACAGATATTCAGGTTTCATTAAAACTTCCTAGTTATATCAAATTCTTAAAAAAAGAAAGCTTTCCCAAAATATTTTATTTAAATGACTTAAAACAATCTGATAGTTTCAAATTTAGATACGTCCTCAAGATTGATAAAAATATCAAAAGAGATTTATCCTTACCTAATCCTGATGAGATAAAACTTGATCTTTACTATAAAGATCCCTATAATATCCATCGTAAGACGTCAAAAAGGTTAAATCTCCTCATCCCCTAAGTTTTTCAAATACAAAAAATTATTATAAATA
>DXJM01000187.1 GCA_019057355.1 Promethearchaeota archaeon
ATTTAATATTAATAAAAAAAAGAGTCATAAAATATTTTTTATATGTTTATTAGTACTTGTTTTTATTTTCATTAAATTTAAATATACCAAAAGTATAGTATATTTATACCATAATTGTAGTTTATCTCTAGAACCATGAAATATGGATACTTTGATGATTCGAAAAAGGAATATGTAATAATTCAACCAGATACACCCCTTCCTTGGATTAATTATTTAGGTTGCGAAAACTATTTTTCGCTAATTTCTAATACTGCAGGAGGATATTCTTTTTATAAAGATGCTCGATACAGGCGAATTACGAGATATAGATATAATAACGTTCCTACTGATTTTGGAGGACGTTATCTTTATATTCGAGATGATGATACGGGAGAATATTGGTCACCGACGTGGCAACCCATAAAAAAAGAATTAGAACAATATAGATGCCGGCATGGATTAGGTTACACCATTATCTCCTCAAAGTATCGTGATATTGGAACAAAAATTAAATACTTTGTTCCTCTTGGGGAAGATCTTGAAATATGGCACGTTAAAATTTCAAACCTGCGCAATATCCCTGTAAAACTTTCCATTTTTTCTTCTGTAGAATTCTGTTTATGGGATGCGCTTGATGATGCTACAAATTATCAGCGAAACCTCAATATTTGTGAGGTGGAAATTGAGGATAATACAATATTCCATAAGTCAGAATATAGAGAAAGAAGAAATCATTTTTCAACTTTCACTTGTTCGGAGCCTATAGGAGGATATGATACTCAGAGGGAATCATTTTTAGGACCTTATCGAAGCTGGGAAAATCCTGTAGTAGTTGAATCAGGAAAATCCAATAATTCTCAAGCGTTTGGATGGGCCCCAATAGGTTCACACCACCTAAATCTCTCTCTTGATAAAAAGGAATCCAAAGAAATTATCTTTATTCTTGGTTATCATGAGAATGATCCTGCTGAAAAATTCAATCCTCCTGGTTCCCAAGAAGTAAACAAAAAACATGCTCTAAAAACAATCAGTCAATTTTTAAATGTTGAAAACACGCAAAAGGCTTTTTCTAAACTTAAGACGTATTGGGAATGCATATTAGGAAAATTTAGAGTTGAATGCCCTGATATTCATACCAACAGGATGATAAATATTTGGAATCCTTATCAATGCCTGATCACTTTTAATTTATCAAGATCTGCATCATATTTTGAGTCTGGAATTTCAAGAGGAATTGGATTCCGTGATTCAAACCAGGACCTGCTGGGATTTATTATCTTGGATCCTAAAAAAGCTCGTGAAAGGATAATTGATTTAGCAGCAACTCAACTTGAAAATGGGGGTGTCTATCATCAGTATCAACCTCTTACCAAATTAGGAAATGATGAGATTGGAAGTGAATTCAATGATGACCCTCTATGGCTGATTTTAAGCGTTTCAATGTATCTAAAAGAAACAGGGGATCTGCAATTACTTGATGTGGAAATACCTTTTGAAAACATGCTAGGAACAGAAAAGCCACTAATAGAACATTTAGAAAAATGCCTCATGTATATTGAAAAACGATTGGGACCACACAGATTACCCCTAATTGGAAGAGCAGATTGGAATGATTGTTTAAATCTAAATAGTTTTTCAACAGATCCAGATGATTCTTTTCAAACTGTCCCTATTGATGATCATAATTCCGCTGAATCTATTTTTATTGCAGCATTATATATAATTGCTGCAAGAGAAATTGCTGAGATATTTCAATTAATTAGTAAAAAAAAGAAAGCTGAATATTATAATAAAAATGCCGAACTAATGGATTTAGCCATTCGTGAATATGGATGGGACGGTGAATGGTTTTTAAGAGCTTATGATAAATTTGGGAAAAAAGTTGGCTCTAATGAATGTAAAGAAGGAAAGATTTATATTGAGTCCCAAGGAATGTGCATAATGGCAGGTGTAGGCACTGAAAATGGAATGGCGAAAAAATCATTGAATTCTATAAAAAAATATCTTGCAACATCACATGGTATAATGCTAATCCAACCTCCCTATACAAGATATCATTTGAACCTTGGTGAAATCTCTTCTTATCCCCCTGGATATAAAGAAAATGGGGGCATTTTTTGTCATGCAAATCCATGGGTGATGATAGCGGAGACAATATTAGGCAAAGGAGACCAGGCTCATGATTATTATCTAAGAATTAATCCATCAGCGAGAGAAGAAATTAGTGAAATTCATCGTTGTGAACCATATATTTATTCCCAAATGATTGCTGGTAAAGATTCTTTGCATTTTGGGGAAGCAAAAAACTCGTGGTTGACAGGCACGGCAGCGTGGAATTATATAGCAATTACTAATTGGATTCTTGGCATACGTCCTACCCATAAAGGTTTAATGGTTTCCCCCACAATTCCCAATAATTGGGATAACTTTAGTGTTTCTCGTGAATTTAGAGGCGTTATTTATCACATTAACGTGCAAAGAATTGCTAAAGGAAACTTTTCCACCATTTATGTTAATGATCAAAAATTAAACGGGAATATTATTCCCATTCCAGAATCAAATATTAAAAGCCTTCAAATCAGAGTCGAAATTTCGAATGATCCTAATAATATCTTAAAAATAGCTTCATATACTTAGATATCTCGGAGTACTCGATGAGGAGGAATTTATTTGAGGTCAATTAATTTAAGGATCGTGAAACCATTCTTTCACGAAAATAAAGTGATCTTAATATCAATATGTAGATATTATGCAGGGAATATTTGACAATCCTCCTTTCTTAATTTTAATTCTCATTTATATTTTTATAGTTTCCTTTTTTCGAGGACTAACAAGTCTTTTATCCTACATCATAAAAATAAATTACAAATATAATTTAATTCAAATATCATTATCAAGCACGCCTACTTAAACACTAAGAAATGGTAAATGAAAAATTAAGTTATCAATTTTAAAAATATATAGGAATTAATGCCACTCATTTCCACATTTACCACATTTGCACTTTTTGCCATATATTCGTGGGTAATCCGATAGAATTATCTCTTTATCTAATGTTTCAAGGATCATATTTTTATCTTCATTTCCACATTTATGGCATTTACGTCTACAAGATTGATCTGTTCCATCTTCATTTTTCACCAGATTATCCTGCTCGTTATAATCAATATTAGTAGCTTGCTCGCCTTTTCCTTTATTATTATTTTTTAATTGACAAATTTTTTCTTCCTTGATTGCAAGTTCTTCTCTCAAGATTGTTATTTCCTCCATGAGTGGTCTCGTCATTGCCATTACCTGCTCTTTTGAAAATAAATTTCCCTCATCAAATTCTTGAATTTCCTGATGCCTAATATGTAAATCTTTATCAATATAAAGGATTGCTAGAATCTCCTTTACCTCACTTCCATCAACAATGGTATCGTGAAGGGTTACATAGGGAAAGGGATATTTCTTTCGCCCTATTGCGATATTTTTATTTAATTTAATTTTATGAGTTGTTTTGCAATAGTTGCAATTATAATGCCTAGTAATTATGCTTTCATCATCTACCATATTTAACTATAATATGAGAAGATGTTTTTATTTTTTAGTATTCTCTCCACGTATTTTTGCATTTTACACATCTGAAGAAACTCGTGGAAGGTTCATCAGCACTTCGGGTCTGTTCCTGCCATGCTTCTGCTTCATTATGCTTGCATTTAGGACATTCTCTTGTCACTAAGGGGTGAACTGAAATTTTATCTTTCTCTGAAACTATAATCAAACCATCATCTAATGCTTGTTTTTTTTCTTGTATGTTCTTCTGTATTTCATCTTTATTACTTCCAAATTCTTGCTTGTAACCACATATGCAGGCTAAATATGACTTACCATCAAGAAGCTTTTTTCGCAATAAGCTCGAACATTCTGGACAAAATTCTACCATTTTTTTCTACATTCTTTACTGATTCAATAGCTCTTTTTTAATCTCATATAATTTTTCATAGTAAGTAAAGTTTAACTTCTTCATATCTTGAATAAATTGTGGGTGAATTGACCTTTCTCCAGTTAATTGAATTCCTACATCTCCTATAACATTGATTAAATCTCCGTTTTTGAATTTAAAATCAAATTCCTTAATATTTACTTCTATTTGTCCCGTTGAATCTTCCAAAATGAATTTATCTTTCTCAATTATCTCTTTTACATGTCCTGTTACTTGGATTCTGACATCATTAATTTTAATGTCTTTTATCATCCTTTGTATTGCTGATTGAGTTTCCATTCTATAAAACACGTTTAATTAATGGTATAGATAGGTAAATTTATTCTTAATAAAAAATTATTCTATTTCAAACAGATCTTCAGGTTAATTGTTTTCAATCCATTATTCTTGTCGTTTTCTCTATCATCTAAGAAATTTTTAAAAGTATTTTATGATAATAAATAACTGAATTACAAGCCCCTTAGTATTTTTTTGTTTTAGGATAACTTAATAAGTGTGATATATAATATTATAAATAAAAAGATTTGAAGTTTTTTTGTGTTAAGCGTACGAAAAAGACATCTATTTATTATCTTTAAATAGTTAAAAAATATAACAATGAATGAAGTAAATAGGATTTGAGGGTTAAGAAATGGAAAGTACATATTTAATAGATAAGTCACTTGTATTGGATCCAGAACGAAAGAATCCATTTAGCACGTCAAGTCATCTATTCTGCAGAAGATGTTTAAAAGAAATAAAAGACGAAGATCTAAACCGGGTTTTTAAAATCTCTTTTGGAATTACAATTGATGATGTATTTTTCCCTGAAAAAAGGAAGTATTATTATCATGTTGATTGTATAGGAAAAAAGAAAAAAAATCAAATAAAATAGGTTTAAATACACGCAAAAACATCTTTTTATCATTATTACTTGTTAAAGTGTCAAATCATGGATCATGAAATAAAAAAATCTATCACTCTCGACCCTGAATTAAAAAACCCTTTTGAATCTATTAGGGGTATAACATGTCGAACATGTAAAAAACCCATAAGCGAAGAGGAACTCAACGATGCCATCATAGTCAATGCTGGAATGTCAGTTGAAGACACGTTCTTTTCTGAAAAAAGGTCATATTACTATCATAAGGGTTGCTATAAAGAAATAAAAAAAGAATAAGCTCTTTAAAGATATTGGAATCCCCTCAAATTTAAAAATAATTACTTAAGAGAACATCTGGTAAATTTCATCATAATCCGATTGATTTCCCCCATTTCAGCTTATAAAAATTTCTTTATATTATGTAATATCGCTCTATTTTTTAAATGAAGCAAGTGTAGGAAGCAAATCATGGTCTAAATGACTTTTCCACGAATTTATTTAGAGACAGCTCTTTTCAGTTCTTCAATTCTTTCTTTCTTTTTCTCTAAATATTTTCTCTCTATCATTTTTTATTGTTTAGTATATTTTTAGGTTTTTAATATAAAGTTGAGTTTTATTAAAACACTAATATTAAATTTTAAAACCTAATTTTATCTTACAATATTATCAGAAACCTAATTGGATAAATGAATGAAAAAACAATGACATTCAAGTTAAAATTAGAAAATAGTCGGATATTAAAAGGTATTGTAGAAACACTTGCCAGTATCATCGACGAGACGGAGTTCCAAGTCACCCCTAAGGAATTTACCATTTCAGCAATGGATCCCTCGAGAATTTGCTTGTTAAAGCTCTCAATTAAAAAAGAAGATTTTGATGAATATGAATGTTCAAAAGACACAAAAGTAGGGCTAAATTTAGATGATTTGGACAAGATTTTGAAAAGAAGCTCCTCAAATGATTCTGTCCTAATTGAATTTAATGAGACTGATAACAAGTTAAAAATCAAAATGAAACGTGAAGGAACGGCTCGTATGCGAACATTTAGCTTAGCTTTGCTTGATATAGATATTGAAGAAATTCCAATGGAAAATCTCCTTAACATTGATTATCCCTCTGAATTTGTGATTGAACCTGACTTTCTCGTGGAAGCAATTAAAGATGCTGAAATATATTCTGAAATCTTAAATATCAAGGCTGTTGAAGATCAAGGATTGATCTTTAGTTCGATCGGCCAAATTGGAGAAATGGAATATGACCTCAATAAAGATGATTTGATTGAAAGCAATCTTAATGATACCCATAGTGGTGCTTATTCGTTAACTTTTTTAAAAGCAATTTTAAAAATAGCTTCAATCACTCAAAAATTAAAAATCTCTTTAAGAACGGATCATCCCCTAAAAATGATATTTAATATCCTTGAAGGCGGTGAATTGAGTTACTTCTTGGCACCGCGGGTTGAAGAAGCCGATTTCGAGGATGATGATATGGATGAATTCTAATATTTTTATTGCTCTTTTTTTTTTTGCCATAATTCCTGACATTTTGAGCATCTGGTAATAACGTACCGTCTCGTCATATAGCGAAATATGACCAGCGACGATGATTAAAACTGGAGGGAGCCGTGATAATAGTTCTTTGTTGCGAAGACAGGGGACACATAAGATGATATTGCAGTTTCCTCAACTTCGATTTGATTTTTTTCACCATTGATTTATTATTTACCCCTCATTATTTTTTTAGATGTAATTCTAGATAGTTCCTTACATAATGATAGAGACTTTCCACTTCTATAACCTTTTCTTCGGAAACAGCATCCCGAAAATTAAAAATGCAGAAGGGACATAAGGTTATGATAACATCAGATTTCATTTTCTTCGCCTCTTTAACTCTATCGCGTCCTATACTAACCGCTAATTCCGGATTTATAATTCTCATCCCTCCGTCCGCACCACAGCATAATCCTTCTGCTCCTGAACGTGGAAGATCTTGGAAATTAAGACCAATCGCGTTCAAGGTCCTGCGGGGTGCCTCAATAATGTTATGAGGTCTCGTGAGATGGCAAGAATCATGGAATACCAAGGATTTAGTGCGTTTTTCATTTAATTTTTTTGAATCCAGCATTCCTTCTTTTTTTAATTTCATCAGGACATCATCGATAAGTTCGATACAATGATAGAATTTCTCTTTATTAGGATAGTGTTCTTTATAAAAAGTATAGCACCCAGCACAAGCACAGATAACCTTATCATATTTCTCAAAATCCTGGGTATTTTTCTGCATTATTTCTCGAGCAGTCTCATGATCTCCAGTATTCCACACGAAATAGCCGCAACAATTTTCATATTCAAGCAGGGTGTAATCAATATTTAGCAGGTTAAATATCTCAAGCACGTCATCCCTCATTGAATGAAGTCTATAGCCCAGCATGCATCCGAGATGAAGTAATGTTTTTGATTTAAGTGGTTCGAGATCATGATCTATCTTGTCTTCGGCTATTCCTGAAGGAATTCCCTTTAAACGAGGTTCTTTGCTGCCAAATGGATTACCCGAGGTCAGGATATTTTGAATCAGATAGAATTGTTTCTCATTTCGCAATCCATAAGTGATTTTAATTTTATGACGTGCCCAATCAAAGAGTTCTATTAAGGAGATTTCTTGAGGACAGCTATTTTGACATGCTTCGCATTTAGTACAGTTGAAAATAGTGTGAATTTGTTCATCATTTATCTTTTTATCGTTATGTAAATCTTCAATGATTTTCAATTTTTCCAGGGGTCCATATTTTCCCGTAGCAATAAAAATTGAACAATTTTCCTCACATTTTCGACACTCAATGCATTTGTAGTTAAAATTCATTCGATTTTTTCCTAACAATGATTCTATAGAGAATTTAATTTACTTCATTACATTAATTCTATTACATATATTTTTCATCTTAAGTTTTCTCAATCTTAACCTTCTTGCGTGTAATTATAGTAAAAGAAAATGTTCCTTTAAAGGTCTTAAAGAAAAAAGGTTTCCCTTGATATTTAAGTGAATTCAAAATTTCTATTTATTTTTCTATATTCTAATATATAATACCATAGAAAAGAAAGAAAAACACGGAACACTTAACCTAAATTTTTTCGATTTTTCCCACTTGGATACCATCATTTTATTACTATTGACATATTATGACGAACCGATAATATATAGAGCTTTTTATAAAAATGTTAATCTAACCACAATCATGCTTAAATTTATCAAAAAATTGTATTTTCTGAACATGAGATCACAATTAAATAAATTTTATATTAAATCCGCTAACTCCCACCAATTAATAGCCATGTTTTTTATTTTTTTCATAAATATTATTATATATAAACAAGGATAGAAGTGCAGGTATTGGCTGTTCAAATAGAATTAATCAATCACTATCCGTGGCTTCCTTCTACCAAAGTCATTTACTCAGATATTTTATCTGAAAAACCGCGAGAATTCATTAAAAGATTGTTTTTAGACTACCCTCTTGATGAAATTTATGAAAGAGTGATTCGAATATTTGGCGCTGCATTTGAAAACAAGGAAGAGATCTTGAATTATAAGATCGATGAACTTAATGTTTACTTGTATTTATTGCTAAAGATTCTTCTTTCCATCTTCAATGATAATGCTATTGCAAATAGAATCGCCAATTTATATTCAAAAATCAATTATAATGAGCTCAGTATCGAGAGCGATTTTGTGATATATGAAATTTGTAGAGATCTGGAATTGGATATTTTATATTATGAAAATCCCATTACATATAGAATTATCATTGCTAAAAATCAACGTGAAGAAATTAAAACAAAATTTACCATTCATTTCACGGATTATTTGAATCTTGCTGCGAGCATGAGGGACGATTTTAGAAAACTTGTAAATAATTCGCTTAAAAATGGGGAAGTTTTCATTCAAAAGAGAGACTTGGTAAGGTTATTACAGGAATACGTGAGAAAAAAGGTATTATCAAGACAAAAATTAGATAAAAACTCATTAGAGAAATCAAGACAAAAATTGTTCAAAATCGATGAGTTTAAACAGCTCCATGACCGAATTTTATTAGATTGGGAGAAGATGAGAGATGATCATGAACCGTTAGAATTTCAATGGGGTGAAGACTTTGAGCTCACAGAAATTGCACCTCCTTGTCTAAAACACGTCTTGCATAAAGCAAGCGAGAGTCAAAACTTGATCCATAATGAAAGATTATTTTTAGTCTTTTTATTACACGCTTTGAAAATACCTATTGAAAAAATCGTAAAAATCTTTTCGACCCTACCAGATTTTGATAGGGATAAAACGCTCTATCAAGTAAATTTTGCTCTAAATAAAAAATATACCCCTCATAAATGCGATACATTAAAATCATTAAATCTTTGCATGGCAGAGAAATATAAAGATGAGTTATGTCTAAAAGGTTATTATTCAATTGCTAAAGATGAGGAAAGGAAGGTTAACCATCCTCTTACCTACATGTATGTGAAACAATATCGCTTATCTAAAACTAAAATTCAGGATGAGATGAATAAAGGAAAAAATGAGTGAAAATGCATATTTACAACGGTTATTTCAAAGATATTATAGCGAAAAGCGAGAAGATATACCCAAAGTAAACTCATTTGAGAAAAGAGAATTTGGATTCATTCCTTGGAATAAACAAATAATGATTAGACACTTAGCATTTAGAGAATTGGGCGATTTAAGAGAAAAGTTGGCACTGGAAGGTCCAAGGCACGTATATTCGAGTGGAACGCTATATGAAGAACCCGATCATTTAGATATGAATCAGAAAGGGTATAACGGATGTGATTTAATAATCGACATTGACGTGGATCATTTTTTTACACCCTGTAAAGAACATCACGATACATGGAGTTGCAAGGAATGTGGGTTAACAGGAAAGGGAATGCCTGATAAAAAATGCAAGAAATGTGGCAATAATAAATTTAAAAACGTAGCTTGGGTATGCGATAAATGCTTGGAGATTGCCAAACAATCTATCGTTAGATTAGCTCACGACTTTTTATTGCCTGATTTTGGAATACAGGAATCGGAATTAAATATTGCATTTTCAGGGCATCGAGGATATCATATAAAAATAGAGAATGAAAAAATGCGATCCCTTTCAAGCGATGGGAGGAGAGAAATCGCAGACTATTTATCTGGCAACAATATATCATACGAGATCTTGGGATTTAAATCAAAAAGCAATAATATTTATGGCTTGAGAAGGGAGAATATTGGATGGTCACAAAAGATAATGGATAAAATAGAGGATCTATTAAAGGGTCCTTCTTCTGATATTGAACATTTATTGGAGAAGTTAAACTTTAGCAAGAACAAAATTGAGAGTTTCAAAAACTCTAAGGATGTTTTTTTACACATTATTACAAGTAAGAATACTCAAAATATTTGGGCGATTGAAGGGTATAGTCATAATGGTTGGATTACTTTTTTAAATGGAATAGCTAAAGAAATTGGTATTGAAATTGATGAGCCCGTCACGATTGATATTCACAGGCTCATTCGATATCCGGGAACATTACACGGGAAAACGGGATTTAAAGTGCAAGAATTGACCCTAAAAGAGTTGGATTTTTTTACACCATTAGATGAGCCAAAGAAAAATCTCGATCCAATTGTCTTTTATGGTAAAAATGTAAACTTAAAACTAAAAATAATTGATAATGTCATACCTACAATCAAAATAAAGGGTGAAACATTCGGTCCTTATAAAGAAGGTGACATTATTGAAGTTCCTAATCATGTTGCTGTAATGCTTTTATCTAAAGAAGTCGCGACATTATTGTAATATGTTAATAATAAATTATTTATCCTTTTCATTTCCTCATTTTAATATATAGCAAGTGTGAGATGCTTTTATCCTCATGGATGTAAAAACGGATTATAACACGCTTTATCAACATTGGCTCAAGGAAGTTCAAGAATTAGAGCTAACCCCGTTAAACCAAGATACTTTTGAAGAGTATAAAAAAAATGTGAAATTTATTGATAAATTTAAATTAAAGACGGAAGATACAATTCAATTCGAAATTTTGAACTCATATCGAGAAAATTTCCACTATCTTTTTGCGGATTTTTTAAAGGTAAGAGAAATAAAAATAATTAATGCCGCATTGTCCCTCCAAGAAATTGATTTCAATAAGGTTATTGAAGCCGAGAAATTATTTTTTCAAAATTTAGTAAGCTCAATTAAAGGATTCAAAAAATTAAGGGAACTGTCCATTCATGAAGATCTCAACCCGCAAGAGGTCAATGAAATTAGTAATGAACCTAAAATAAAAGAACAAGAAGAACAAGTTAAAATCCGAGAAAAACTTGATATTCAAAATGAAAAAGTAATTGATCAGAATCCTTCAGGTGAGATCAATACTATAGGATCCGAAGATAAAGAATCATACAATTATACGCTCATACGGTTTTTAAAGAAAACCCCTCCCTTAGTAGGTATCGATTTAAAGAATTATGGTCCTTTTGAAAAAGAAGACGTTGCTCTCATTCCCCATAAAAATGCTAAAATACTTCTTTCAGAAAAATTCGCAGAGATTATTGATATATCTCTCTAGTTTGCATCAATTTTTTTATCAAATTTCTCTTTAAAATATGCTAACCTATATTGAGCATATTTATCTACTAAAGAGAATTTAGGAGGATTAACATTAAGTAGCTGACCTCCGCAATGACGACATTTAGATTCGGGATTCGCCAGCCCATATTGATTACAATTCATGCATTTTTGAAGATATTTTGTCATGACTCATTTTTCTTGCATTTAATAAAATGATAATATTAATCGCGAATGAATTCAAAGGTTCCATCAAATTTATGAGCTTGAGTTTCAATTATTTCTAATATATCCGAAAGAATGGCCTCAGCATCAATATAATCTTTTGAAACGATTTCCAACCTGTACAATGGTGTTGCGATATAAGATATGGCTATCTTTCTCGTCTCTCTAGGATTTTCAACCACCTTGAGAGCATTGAGTAATGTTTCTCTAATCCTTTCTATTCCCTTTTCATTAATGAATGAGAGCTTAATTTTTCCAATAATATTGACCGTCGAAATTTCAACATGTTCATCAATTATTTTCAGAAATTTCTTTTTTACCTCATCAGAAATGTTGTTTAACTTGGTAAGAATTTTCTCACCATTTTCTTTCAGGTCATCTAGTACTTCTTGATAATTCCTATACTTGTCTAAAATAGGAAAACCTATTTTTTCATATGCTTCATCCAATGTCATACCCGTCTCTTCAGAGAGAAATTCTAATAACGTTTCATATTTCATTGCAAATTTACGTTCTTTTTTAACACTATCTTTCTGAGCGGAATTTACCCTTCTAAGTGAGCAATCAACGTGGCCTTTTTCAGGATTAACCTTTAATACTCGAACTACGATTAACTGGTTAATTCTTACGTAATTCCTCATGTTTTTTATCCAACGACTTGAAACTTCGCTGATATGGATTAAGCCTCGCGCACATTGTTCAGAAGGTAGTCCTTCATAATCTATCAAATCAACGTATACATATTGGTTCTGAATCTCAACTACTCTCCCCATTACAAAATCTCCTTCTTTTGGAAAGGGTGTTCGGGTTTTTACCATAATTTTGATGTATTATTCTTTTCTATTTATTGTAAAGTACTTTATTAAAAGTTAGATTCTATTTTACTTTTATCATAAAACAATTTATAGCATTATATTTTTTCCATTATTTTTTGATGATAATATGGAACGAATATGTTTAAATACCATATAATGCCCCATTTCATAAATGAAAATCAACACACCCATCTATTTTTTTACTTTTAATAATTTGCATCATTTACTAAAAAAATTTTATACTAATTTTTATGAAATATATCGTAGAAAAAAAGGAAAAAACTCCTTTAATAGATAATAAAAGAGAAGATATTGCTTCTTATTCGTTTAATTTCAACAAAATACCACCGCTCATTGGTATTATAACTGCTGATCAATTCGGAAACACGATCATGGTGCTAGAGCATTGTACTAAAGAGAAGGATAATTATAGACCAATCGTATCCTATTTAAGAGGAGATGATAAAAGATTAATAGAAATTGATCTAGTATCGATGTATTTTAGTTCATTTAAAGCATTCGCAGGAGAAACAAACATTCAAAATTTATCCCACCTTGAAATTTATGGCTCAAACATAAAGATTCAAATACATTTCCTTTTTGATAAGTACATGATAATTATTTTTCTCAATTCGAATACCCAATTGAATTCAAAAGAGAGAAAAGAAGTTATTGAGTATATAGAAGAAAAAATTGTTAAACACGAGCATGCTTTTGAAAACTTCAATGAACCCAATTCCCGAAAAACATTCAAGATGTTAGAACTCAAGGGTAGGAGTTGGCTTAAAAGGTTAAATACAAAATATATTATCGCTCATAACAAAAACTACATGAAAAAGGATGAAATTCTTGAAAAATTAATAGAACAAGTAGGACCCATTATTAAAGCAGAATTACATGAATATCTGACTCTCCTACCTGAACATGTGATTAATGACCTTACTCTTGAAATTAGGAATAAGATTCAAGATAAACTCTTTAGTCAAATTAGCTTGATTCACTAAGTATGTTTACCATTATCTACTCTAAAGTTATTTTCAATCCGACCTTATTCTATCCAAAATATTATACTTGATAAAAAAAATAGAGGGTTTTAAATGCCTTGTTCCTAATTAATAGATAAAAGGACTAAAAATTGAGTTGTGACACTAATTTTTCATCCGAAAATTGTTCTGAGTCCGCCCATCACCTACAGATAAAAAGATTTTTTCGTGATAACATCCTTTTAGAAAATGATGTAAATGATCCCTTGTCTGAAATTAGTTCTATACAAGAGAATGGGTTTTAACCTCGCAAAGTTCACTGAAAAAAACGTAAGATGGGAATGCATTAATACCTTAAAAAATTTTATAGACCCCCATAAAAATTTGGATGATGAGGTGTTATATGACCTCTTGAGCAGGTTTAAGGATAAGTATGGTCTTTATTTATTGTTTGATTGTTTAAAATACTTGAAAATAATGAAAAGATCTCAATTTGCGAAAATATCTTGTTTTCATGATGTAATGGAAAGAAATAACAAGCCTGCAATAAAACTTTGATAAATAATATTAATACTCAAAACCTAGAATAATATCACCAAGCGCATTTTTATACATGCAAGATTTTTTTAATAAATCCGAATATTTCTAAAAACTCGTTGTTAATTTTATATAAAAAAAATATTTCTGAAGAACTAGATATTATTGTCAATAATCTTGAAAAATTAACGAAAGAAAGGTATATACAATCCCCATTAAAGAAAAAAAACACTCAATTGATATAAAATCCTTTCTTGGATTACTATCCATATTTAAACGTGTAAAAAGAGTTCTGCGTGTAAACATTTAGTTATCGATATACCGAAAAAAATATAAAATAGATATCATTAAACTCCTTATTCAACAATTGATTATAATATCATTCAATACGAAATTGAATAGATATACAACAACTAATGTTAACATAATTAATTGAAAACGAATGTAAAATTAACATATATAATTGAAAAGCAATAAAAATAAAGGAAATTGATGAAATTTGGTAAAAGATAAACCTCATTTGAATTTAGTTATCATTGGTCACATTGATCACGGGAAGTCCACAATGATGGGCTGCATGTTAATCAAGACAGGGGCAGTTACCGATCGAGAAGCACGAGAACTTGAAAAATTAGCGAAAGAATATGATAGAGAATCATGGTCTTACGCGTACGTTTTTGATAGGCTAAAAGAAGAAAGACAAAGAGGTATTACGATTGATCTCGCCTTTCGAAAATTCGAAACGGAATCAAAATATTTTACGATTATCGATGCTCCAGGGCATGCCGATTTTGTAAAGAACATGATTACTGGCGCCTCACAAGCAGATGCTGCAATTTTGGTCGTGTCTGGTAAGAAAGGAGAAATGGAAGTAGGAGTTGCCGCAAATGGTCAGACTCGTGAACATGCATATTTAGCACAAACCTTAGGAGTCAAGCAACTAGTCGTTGCCATCAATAAAGCCGATAATTGGGAGTATAGTGAAGAAAGATATAACGAATGTAAGGACGCTATCTCTGACTTATTAAAAACCATTGGTTTTCCTGTCAAAACAATCAATTTCGTACCAACAAGCGGAATGACTGGTGAAAATTTGGCTGAGAAATCTGATAAACTATCATGGTATAAAGGTCCTACCTTACTTGAAGCCATTGACTCATTTGTTATACCCGAGAAACCTACAAATAAACCTCTAAGAGTCCCAATTCAAGATGCTTATAAAATCAAGGGAACTGGTGTTGTTCCTGTTGGGAGAGTTGAAACGGGAATATTGAAGACAGGAGATAAAATTATCATTAAACCAACCGGTTTTCAAGGTGAAATTCGAAGCATTGAAATGCACCATGAAGAAATTAAAGAAGCCCTTCCTGGAGATAACATAGGTTTTAGCATTCGTGGCATTGAAATGAAAGATGTAGGCCGTGGAGATTGCATGGGCCACCCAAGTAATCCTCCAACAGTCATTAATCCAAGCGGAAGTTGGACTGGACAAATCATCGTGATTTGGCATCCAACAGCCTTAGCACAAGGATACACGCCAGTCATACATGCTCATACCGCTCAGATAGCTGCAAAATTTGCATCCTTAGATAAGAAATTGGATCAAAAAACAGGTACTGTTATCGAAGATAACCCAAAATTCATAAAGAAAAACGAAGCTGCTATTGTGACTTTACAACCAATAAAAAAGATGTGCTTGGAAAAATACACTGAAATTCCCGAAATGGGTCGATTTGCAGTTCGAGATATGGGTCGTACTGTTGCGGTTGGTATCGTTAAGGAAATTAAATCAGAATAATACCCTTAAATCTTTTTTTTGACTCTTTTTTTTAAAATACCTTATTCCTTATTTATCTATTTTTATTTCATTTTTTTAGATTTTACCTTTTTAATTTGTTGAATGTACTATACTCGTGTTATCAGCATATTATATCAATTTTTCTTGATTTTCTTTTTTTTAGACATTAAGAATATTGAGATTAATGGTAGGAAAATTTGAGTGTCTATAAAAATAAAATCTGCTTTTTAGGAGAAGCTGGCGTTGGAAAAAGTTCATTGATAACCCTGCTCAGGGGTGAAATGGAAGATTCTTTAAATGATCAGATAAAGCCTACTATAGGATTGGAGATTAAAACTTCAAAAATTGGCGGGATAAAATGCACGATTTGGGATTTAGCCGGGCAAAAGCGTTTTAAAGCGATGTGGGATGATTTTCTAAAAAATTCTGGACTTGCCGTCTTGGTATGCGATTCAACTGAAAAAAATCTTGAAAAAACTAAAGAACTCTATGATAGATACTTAAAACGAATTGGAGCGAAAATGATTGCAATTGCCAACAAGCAAGATCTTCCTGGTGCTTTAGGAGCTGAAAAAGTTCAAGAATTCTTAGGGGGCATGCCGACGTACGAAATGAGTGCCATTAAAAAAGAACTACGCGAAAGAATTAAAGAAATTTTGGAATATGAACTCTCAATGAACTAATGATTCTAAAACAAGCGACCTATCAGATGAGCCAGCCTCGTGCACTCCGGCTGTTTTGAATCAATACATGTTTTATTCAGGAGCACTTCAACTTCATCAGTGTTAACTCCAATCGCGTGAAAATATAATGTGGCGATACCCCCTGCCGTTTTAACAGCAGCTTGATAGAGATTTCCAGCATTCAGGATGAGTTTATATTTTTCTTTAAAGGTATCCGGAAATTTTTTCATCAATGCATTTTTAACAGAATCAAGATCGATTTCACGATCGACGACCGCTATTATTGGTTTTTTCACTTCTTGAAAAACCCGTTTCATGTCCATGATATTGAATCCTCCGAACGTGATGGTATCCGTGATTATATATTGCACGTGCTTTTCTTTAAGCCTTGCTAACGCTATTAAAACATCAGTTGAATTATTCCCGTCAACATCTATTTCACTTCTCACGGTATCGACCATTCGCGTTCCTTGGCATACAACTCCAATAATCTGTGTCGTGGATGCGCCATACCTTTGATGCGTTGCATCGTCAAATCCCATGACAATAGGGTTGCCTTTCATGTGTTTATTTAATTCTCCGGCAAGCATTTTTTTAAATAGTTTAATAATACAGTAAAAGCTGCTATAGCTCCGTTAATCTCTTCCCTCCTATCGTATAAATTTCCTGAAAGGTTATCGGCTAAAATATCAATAATTTCATCCAGAACCACGTCATTTTTTAACCACGCATAAGCGACAATCGCCTCAACCGTATCCGCCAAGTCATGAGCGTCAGCTCTATTTTTAGCACATTCCCTCAAATTCGCATTTTTTAAGGCATTTGCAAGGACTTCCCTGTTTACTTTTATTCCGGTTCTTACAGTGACATCATTCTTGTTATTTCTTGTTAAAAAAATGGACTTGGCAACGGAATATGCTAAATTCACGATACCATCTCCAATTTTCGCTAGCCCTTTATCAGTTCCGATGGCTTTTTTGGAGTTTTTAGCCTCCAATTCGCTCACTAAAAAATCATAAACCATTAAGGTAATTTGAAGTATGAAAAATTTTAAACTTTTATCACGAATAATGATAATTTTTAAATTCCCTTCACCGACAAAAATATTTAAAGG
>DXJM01000188.1 GCA_019057355.1 Promethearchaeota archaeon
AGAAGTTCTTGAAATTTTTAAAATAAAAAGAAGCTATAGATCCCTATATTATTTTTCCTATTATTCATTCACCACATATTTATCTCATAATTTATTATATTTCCTATTTGCTGGTGTTTTAAATATATATAATATCTTTTTTATCACATTTTTTACCGTTGCCTTGTTCGGATTATTGCTAAAAATATTATATAAAACGCTTGGACCCTATATTTCGCTTAAATCGATGATAGGAATTTTAAGTGCTCATTTAGCAAAAAAGTGATTAAATTTAAAAGGCACGAATTAATTTAGAAGGATAGAAAAAGATGTCAGATGATTTACTAAAAAAGATTATTATAACAGCAGCATTAACAGGAGCTGCCACGCTGAAAAGTCAGAATCCTAATCTCCCCTACACTGCTGAAGAATTGGGTAATGAGGCTAAACAATGTTTTGATGAGGGCGCATCAATCATTCATCTTCATTTTAGAAATCCCGAAACTGGAGTTCCAACTCCTGATTTAGAGATTATAAGAAATGGTTTAGAAAATATAAAATCTAAAAGTCCTGAAAGTCTAATCAATTTAAGTACTGCCATCAATCCAACCGTAAGAGAGGATGAGAGAATCCAACCCATAAATGTATTCAAACCTCCACTTGCTTCTTTAAATAGTAATTCGATGAACTTCAGCACGGGAGATTATAAAACAGGGAAGATACTCGCAAATCCTGGGGGAATATTTGAAAATCATTTTAAAATGATTCAAAAATTCGCAAAGGTAATGAAGAAAATGGGTACTAAACCCGAAATAGAAATTTATGATTTAGGGGGTATGTATAATGTCTTGTTTCTCAATAGACAAGAGGATTTATTTGAGCAACCATTGCATTTTCAGTTTGTTTTTGGGGTCCTTGGAGGTGTTCCATTTTCACCATTGATTTTAGGCCAATACCTCTCCCTAATACCAAAAAGCTCAACGTGGAGCGTGTGTGGCGTTGCCCGACAGCAATTTCAAGCAGCACTATCAGCTGTAGCGTTAGGCGGACATGTTCGCGTAGGATTAGAAGACAACATCAGAACAGTAACAGGTGATTTAGCAAGAGGGAGTTGGGAGCAAGTTAAATGGGCTGCTAAACTCATTAAATTATCTGGATATGAAGTTGCTACTCCTGAAGAAGCTAGAAAAATTCTAAATTTAAGAAATAAGGACATTTTTCTTTAATTCTTCTAATTTTAATTTTATAAATCTGAAACCTTAAATAAGACATGTCTTATCTATGTTTTAATTAGTAGAAAATGTCATTTATGTTGATTAAACAATAATGATCATTAATTGGATTTTTGTTGTTCCATTATTAACTGCAATATTTATTTTTTTCTGTCCAATAATCGTTAATGGAAGGAATAGAACTATTGTAATTTTATCGTGTGTTTTTTTTGTATTTAACTTTCATTCCATATTTTCAATAATAAATACACTTCGGCGTGATTATGGAAATAATTTATCTTCTTTTCCCTTTATTAATATCGTATTATATTTCATTATTTTTAATGGAATTTTTTTATTATATTCAATTTGGTTCTTGATAAAATTTAATATGTTAAGACAGACAATTTTTATCAATAAAATCAGACATTTACTTTACAGTTTGAGTAATATTATTTTTAAGATCGATAAAAGAAGGCATCGATTATTCTCTCTTATTATCATTTTTTTATTCCTTTATATAATAGGATTTATCGGGTTATACACTCATGAATTTGGGCATGCTATTGTAAATATCATTTTTGGAAACTACTTTGAGAAAATACAACTTACCCTCGATTTACAAGGTTTGACCTATATTGAAGGATCATTTCAATTAAACACTCTTCAAAAGACTTTTGCCTATCTTGGAGGTTTTATTTCTGAAACGATTCTTGCATCAATAATTCTTATCATCTTGCTAGCAAAGAAAGAAAAGAGCAAGTTTTCTTGGTTTTTATCAATTTCTATTTCAATGCTCTTGTTAAATCGACTTGCCTTATATTTTACCCTTCCCCAATTATTAAACATTCCCAGTGATACATTAGCAATGGTGATAAATCTAAAATATGATCCCTGGATTCTATTTTTGATATTTTTACCATATTTGATAATTTCCTTTGAGGTAACTTTTCAGTTGATATTAAAATTTTACAGAAAAGAGCTATGGGAAAAACATGATTTTTTATTTATTTTTATAGTAGGATTAATATCATACATATTATTCCTGCTAATTATAGGATCATCGGTCTGTATCAAAATTATATGAAGAAAATTATTTCATAATTATTTCTGTTTCCAACTAATCTTATAATCAAGATTTTCTGATCCAGGAATATTTGGAGGATCGATCTCCCATTCACCCTTGATACCTAATTCATGACTTGTCAAATCCCAATGGCAGGTTGCAATTCCTATATCTAAGGGATAAAATGATTGATATATTCCTTCAGACCTTTTGGAATAAAAATGATAAACATTTCTTTCACGTTCTTTAATAATTCTCCATGGTTGTTGATTTCCCGATGATGGTCCCTTTTGTACCATTTTAAGCATGGTTATAATTCCTTCATTTAAATCTGAACTCAAGGGAGTGAAAAAATCCTCCTCATAAAAAAGCCGATCCCATTGATGTCGATTATCAGCTTTTATAAATTGCCTTATGATAACTTCTTTTGGTCTTCTTTTATCAGAATAACCAATTGGCGATATTGCAGGTAGAATTTCATTTGAGGAAGCGCTTATTTTCTCAGAGAATAGGGTTCTATTAAAAAAACCTCCCAACCAACAAGTACCTAACTCCATATCAGTCGCAGCTAAGATGATACCTTCCATTAAGTATCCAAAATGTTCTTTCATGTAATCTGATTTCTCCACGGCACCTACTATGAATTCTTGAGCTCCTTTTATTATTCCATAGGTGCCTAACTTTTTTTTCTCTTTTGGATCGAACTCAGGCATGCTTATTAATCCAAATCGACATTTTCCCGCTTTATCACTAAAAGGAGTTCTTAGCTCTTTAACATTGATTAATTTACTTACACGTTTTCTTACATCTTCATTTAGCAGTTTTGGAACGTAGGTGCGTCGCGACGTTCTTTTCTCTATAATTTCAACAATTGACTTGTCAAATCTCATGGTAATTAGCTCATAAGTTAGGTTTATTATAATTCTTCACGGTTCAAGATATTAAATACAATGCAACAATTATAAGAATAATGGATTCTCATTTCAGTCCTGATAGTTTTGACATTACGCTTCTTGTTGAAAATTATAATTGTCAGGCTTTAGAGGAATTATTTTATGATTATAGATATATATCAAATGATATGGGTCAATTCATCGAGTTTACTCGGAAAATTAATGACATCCCTCTTGATTTCAATTTATTAAAAACTAGAAAGAAATTAATATCAAATTTAAAGATGGTTTTCAATATTGGAGAAATTATTGAAAAAAAATTAAAAATGAAAGGAATTAATTCCTTATTTGATATGCGATATAATTTAAAGTACAGTAGGATCGCAAATGAAATATTAAGAACTATTAAGGATAAGAATTATTCTCAGCTCATGCATAATCGATACATCTGCGATTTAGATGTTAGCTTTTGTTTCGACCTTCAGGAGTTTTTGTTTATTGATATTGAAACTATAGGAATATATAATAGTCCAGTGTTCATGATTGGATTCGGATATTTCAATGAGGATAAATTTGAAATTCACGTCCTTTTTGCCAGAACACTTGAAGAAGAAATAGCTCTGTGCGCTCATATGAAAAATGAAGTACTTCCGCACTTTAAATGTTTTATTAGCTATAATGGAAAGAGTTTTGATATTCCTTTTATTGCCAATAGATTTTTATATTTTTTTGATGAAAATCCCATGATCTCATCAGAAGAAATTCCCTATAAGAAAAGTAATACGAAATATCACCACATTGATTTATATCATAGTTGTCGTAGGTTGTTCAGGAACGATTACGATTCATATTCACTCACTAGTATAGAACAAAACTTTCTTGGATTCTTTAGGAATAACGATGTTCCTAGTGAATTAATGGGAGAATGTTATCGGAAATATTTAAAAGACCCAAATCGATATGGAGGGCTAATGAAAGTTTCTATTGAACATAATTTTTATGATATACATTCCCTCCCTCTTATTTTTAAAAAACTCCTCGATATTTATTAGACCGTATTTATTACGAAAATCATATAAACAAA
>DXJM01000189.1 GCA_019057355.1 Promethearchaeota archaeon
AAAGATATTCAGAGGGAAATAGATGATTGGATAACTAGCCACGGTGGATATTGGAGCCCCTTGTCGATGATGTGTGCTATTATTGAGGAGATGGGTGAAATGGCTAGAGAAATTAATAAAATTGAGGGATATAAACCTGAAAAAAAAGAAGAAAAATTAAATTTGGCTGAAGAAATGGGAGATTTACTCTTTTCAATCAGCTGCTTGGCAAATCATTTTCAAATTGACTTGGGAGAATCAATCGTTAAAACAATGAAAAAATATTCTGAAAGAGACGCTACTCGATTTTTAAAATAAAATCCTTCCTCTCTAAATGTTCCATGATCTAGTTAATTGATAGTTTTTTGTCTATATAAAGTACATTTTAAAGAGCTAAAATTGTTATCATCTTTTTTTTATTTGCATTTTTTTTACAATATGATAGGATGTTCCCTCTTTCTTATTTCCCATTCCGCTTTTTTTCCGGGATTATACCTGTTTACCTCGCTATAATATCCAGTAATCCTTGAATATACTTTTACATCTTTAGACTTACACTTTGGACACGTGAATTCACTTCCACGGAACATCTGTCGGCAAGACGGGCAAAATATAAAGTCTGTGGTATATGCGAAATATGCTGTATTGGTATTTAAACAGATATTTTTCGTCAGCTCCCATAGCGCTTGAATGTCTGGTTTTTGTTCTCCTAACCAAATATGAGTGATTACGCCCCCGCTCACAATTGGATGATAATCTCCTTGCTTTTTAATTCGTTCGGATAAAGCAATGTCTGCATCGTATCGAAAATGGCTGGAATTTGTATAGTACGCAGATTTACCATCTGATTGAACTATTGCTTTTTTGGGAAAATGCTTTAAATCAAGCCTTGCTAATCGGTTACTTGAACTTTCCGCAGGTTGTTCCCATAATGAAAAGGATTTTCCATCTCTTTCAGTCATTGAGTTGCATTTTGCAGCCATATAATTTAAGATCTTTTTCCCTAAACTATAGGCCTCATCAGTTTCATGAAGTTCGAATGATGTTAAATATTTAACCGCTTCATTTAATCCCGTGTATCCTATAGAAAGGTTTTGATCACTCAATCTAAAAATTGATTTTCCTTTGATTTTACCGCTACAAAGGGGTAAGTGCCCTGTTTTAAGTCTTTTTTCCATCAAGTTCCATTTTTTAAGCAAAATCCGAGCGCTTAGTTCCATTTTTTCATCTAAAATGTGGAAATAATCATCCTCATTCTTTGACATGTAAGCATATCGGGGCAAATTCAAGCTCACGCTCTGGAGTGATCCGATAGTGACGTAATTTTCCCAAACATTTGCATTTTTCCTTTTTTCAGGATCTAAAATACACTTGTTTATTATTTCATTACCGCTCAAAAATTTTCTACAGCACTGGCTATGAATTTCGTCTGGCATCCAATCGGGGCACATGTTCAAGAAATATGGTGTTCCCATTTTTATAGACTCTTCCATTAATTTCAAATAAGAAGGTTCGAATTCCTTTAACCATTCCTTTTTGATTTTAATTTCATGTTTTGGAAAGGCAAATAGTTTTCCATTATGATCGCCTTTAATATATACCTCCGTTAAAGCATCAAAAAGTTTTAAGCATTCATCCTTATAATCTCCATATTTTCCTACGATTTTACCGTGAGCGCCCACTGCCGGTATTTCGAGCAACCCATCAGGAATGGCCGGAGTGCACGAAATTGATGTAAATGGAACTTGCCCCCCTCTTGCTGCAAAAATTTGATTGGTCTCAAAAATCAAGCATTGCATGGATTGTTGGATTTCCCTTTCGTCTACTCCTCGAGCATAGGGGGCTAGAAATGTTGTAATGTAATCATAGCCCTGCCCTCCTGAATTATGAGCGATAATCAGTCCCTTTCCTCCAATAAAGTTTTCAATTGATTCCCCATTAGGAGTCACTTCAAAATCATAAGCATATTCTTCTCTTGGGAGCTGGGTTATTTTTTTTATTTTTAATACCGTTAAATCACTTTCTAAGAATTTTTCTAATCGAGATTTATATGAACTATCAGGAGCTTTTCTTAATATTTTTTTCAAATGTGATGTTCCAATTCTTTGTTTTTGGTTAATATACATTCTTTCCGCGTGATTTAATTCCTTTTTATTTCCGAAATGCTGTCGCAATCCACAATGGTTTGTTGGAATTTGTAAAGGAAGAGGTGATTTATCAAGATCCGTTTGCTCCACTTTCCAATTTAGGTCTGTTTCTTTAAAAGATTGTAAAAATATTTCTAAATAATCTTTTCCATAAATAGATATTCTATTTCCATCTTTTCTATAATTTATTGAAGGAACGATGCCTATTTTAAGAAGTAAAAAGTTTAAATCTTCTATAAGCTGATTGCTTACGGTCTTTCCAGAAATCTCATTTCTAACACGATTTTTCTTCAAATATAAAGCTCTACAATGAGCATTGCCCAGAAAAAGCCCTCTGAGAAAACTTCTTATTTTTTCTTCTTTTAAACCAAAAATAAAAAAAGGTACTCTCTTATTCGCAGCACCATGACCGATTTGAAATAAATTTTCAAAAAGTTCTTTAAAAACTTCACCATCCAGTAATAATTGATTATCAAATTGATGAGGATGCCGTTCTTCAAGATCAATGCCAAAGATAGATAAGAAATTTTGCTTTATTTCATTAAATAATGTTTTTTCTTGAATACCATGAGTTAAATTAAAATATTTATATGAACTTGAACCTCCTGCGACATAAATCCCTAATAGAAATAATAACTCATTAGTAATTGGTATTATTGCAGGAATTTTATGTGGACTTCGAGCCATTCCTATTTGAATCTTCTCACTAATAGATAGACTTATATTCAATTCATTGAAGAAATTAAAAGGAATTGAATCTTGATGTAAGTGTTGATTTGCCCATTTATCAATCTTTCGTAGTTTATCCACTTGCTCTGATGTCAATTTATTCTTTATTGATCTAACATGCCATCTTGAAGTATTTGGAGAATATTTATTAATTAATTCAATTATACTAAGTGATTTCAATTTATGTTCATAATTGATTTTTTTAGGAACAACGATGAAATCTCCAATTTTTAAATTAGCACCTCTAATTGGAATTATATCGCCATCATCAACAGTAAATAAACTATGATGTTTAGTTACTGTTATTTCTCGCCCATATTCAAGATTAAATTGCAAGAAGGATTCATTACATTTGTGTTTAAATACATTTGTTATTCGATGTTTTTCCATTTTTAAGGTCAGAGGATTAAATGCAAAGGTATAAATCTCTTTTGGGGAATTTATATTATCATCAACAACTTTTCCAATGTCTTTCCAATTTAAAACACCATTCTCTTCGATTAATACTTTTTCCCAATATGGCAAGCTAAATTCGCCTTGTATGATTCCCAACCACTTTGCTAAATGAGTCACGGCAACTCTCAAACTTCCTGCAGGACCAGACTTGTTACAATGAGGCCAACTATCTACTGGAGGTAATCCATTTTCAAGGATCATTCGGGGATCCCATTCTTGACAATTATGAATGAGAATATTATTTGCATAAAAAGCATGTTGTGTCCAATCACCATTACCTTCCAATGTAAAGTCATATAAATAGTGATGGGTGGGTTTTACTTTTGTAATTTTTATTATTGTTTCATAAGCATTATTTTTATCAAAATACTTAGATTTATGAGTTTGAAGGAATTTTTCTATCTTTCTCTGTTTTTCTGGTTGAATAAAAGAGACTAATTTAGATAATTTTAAAATATTATCTACTCCATATACTTTAATCCTATATTGATATCCATATCCTTCAATATTACATTCATAAAATTCTTTTTTAATAGAATATTGAATCTTATTTAATGAATAGATAAATCCAATAAAATCTATGAGCTCTTTTGATTTTGATGTGTATGTGATTTCACAACCTGATTTTTTAGGACGATATACAACATGTCCATCTTTACTAAATAATCCAATAAATAGGCTCTTTAATTTTTTATTTGAAAGATTGAAAAATATGTCTGAAATTGCTTTATTTTTACTTTTTAGTGTAATACCAAAAATATACCTAAACAATAAAAATATGATTTTTCCTCCAAAATATATCTGAGGTGCTTTTTCATCGACAATACTATAAGTTATATAAGTATTGAACGTATTTTTTATACAACGTTCCATGTCCTCCAGTAGTAATGAATCTTTACTCGTTAATACTAAATGATAATTTTCTTTTTCTTTACTATCATAATTACCTTCAGATAAAAAATAACCAATTAATTTAAGAAGGGATTTTTCTAAATTTAATAAAGCTGGTAATATAATTGTGGAACCTTCCACCCCTATCTCTAATTGAGACAAATCTATTGAGTAAGTCTGAATTAATTTAATTGCCTCTTTTATAGGAATATTACCTTTCTCCCAACTTCTTGGAAAAGATATAATCTCTGCTTTAGAAAATACCTCATCCCATGTACAAGATTGTTCGTACTTAACAGTAGTTAATGGTGATCTTAGATTTCTAATAAAAATAATGTCTAATATTTCATCAGGACATCTTTTTAATAATTCTTCTATAATATTAATTTGATTCAAATCTTTATGATTGATTGAATTATGCAAGATCATCAACTTATCTCCACTCCTGAGATCTTTTGCTTGAACTTCATCTGGGGTGTTATTATTGAACACCATGACATTATGATCCTTGCTCAATAATAATTCTTTGCCTCTCCTTGTCTTAATTTTATAAACTTCATTATCTCCTTTTCTTCTTGAAACATATTTTAATTTTCTATTACCACTTGGTGTTACAAATGACAAATTTTTACTTGAAATATCGATATAGGTATCATTTTCATTAAAATAGGTATCGAAAGATTTTGCTTTAACAATGTTCAAAAAATTTTCATTAACAATTGGAATCTTTGTATTTCCATCAATACAGAATGGTCTTAAATCGAAATACCTGAGCATGTGGACGTGGATGTCTCCAAATAAATGAGCTCTAGATTCATCTGAATCCAGTAATCTTAAGAGAGCATACTCGTCTGAGATTCTATTAGCTGCCCAGTGATGTATGCTTTCGGGATTCATGTCTTGATTGGCATTTTCATCATCACCATGTTCCAAAATCGCTTCATAATCCATGAGAGGCATTCCAATTCGAGTATATAACTTTCTTTCTTCCTCAAAATGTTGTTCTGATAAAGCAGAACATACGATTTCTCTAATGTGTGGTCCGGAAAGAAATTTAATTCCAGAAGATATTATCCTTCTCACTACAATTTGTGTAATTTTGTCAGATGATTGTTTATCCAATCCGGTTTCTTTTACAATGCTTTCTTCAATTTTTAAAGGATCAAATTCGACGATATCTCCTTCAGTTCTAAAAACTCTTGGTAAAAGATCCCTTAAATATTGATTTCGCTTGTTTTTTCCTTCAATGGTATCTGAAAATAATCCCATAAATTAGCCCCATCATTTCTAGTATTCTTTATTTTAATCCATAATAACACGTTAATAATTCCTAATTTTTGTCGATACCCCTAAATAGACAAAAGAAACGTTTTAAATACTTATTATGGTAA
>DXJM01000190.1 GCA_019057355.1 Promethearchaeota archaeon
AATTCATGTAAATAACCAACGAAAAATAAAAAAGAACCATGCCAAAAAAAAAGAATAAAGATGATGAAGATGATGAGAATGAAGGGGATGATTTTTCCATTCCTTTTGATTTCTTCAAGTTCATAGAAAGCGATATATTCAAATCAAAGGAATTTCAAAAAATGTTTAGAGATATGTACAAGAAGATCTCTGAATTCCTGCCTCAAAACATACAAAATGCAGATCCAGAAGAGATTCGTAAATGGTTTATGAAAAATAAATCAAAAATTTTTCCAGGAAGTCCTTTTGTTGCAGGTTTAAATATTAATTTTCGCCCTGACGGAACCCCAATTGTAGAATCTTTTGGAAATATAAGACCTCCTGTAGGTAAACAAAGAACTGAGCCTGTAGATACGGGGGTGAGGGAACCTTTAATTGAAATTAATCAAGAGGCTAATCAAATTATTGTTATTGCTGAAATGCCTGGAGTAACTAAAGAAGATATAGAAATAAAAGCCACTAGCCATTCATTAACGATTTCCACCAAATCAATAGAACCCTCCAGGAGATATTACAAGGAAGTAGAATTACCCACTGCAATCAATTCTGATTATGCAAAAGCTCGTTATCAAAATGGAATTCTTGAAGTAAAACTAAAAAAAATCGACGAAAAAGAAACTGATATACAAATTGATTAGTCGACCGTGTTTTTTATCAATAATAAACTAACGTATTAATAGGTCAAGATCTTTTTCAACGATACGTTTTATAGTGAACATCTGATTATATGATTCAAATTAAGAATTAAAGGTTGCTATTTTTTTTTATCTATTTTATTGCGATTTGTTAAAGCTATCGTCTCCCTAAAACCTCTTTTAGCAAAATATCATTAATCTGCATTCTCTCTTCAAGCGTAATCTCTTCATGTGGAGTGATAATAATGTTCAAATAAATATCATCCCTCCTACTATAATGACTCAATACTTTTTCTAGTCTCATTTTATTCTTCTCTCAATAATGATAATATCATTTCTGTATAATAGAATATTTTTATGAATGTCTAAAATAAGTGAATGACATTTGGAAAATATAGTGAGAATATGCAGAAAACATGTTAAATACTATCGGATTTAATTCTGGATTTATCGTCATTTTTTTTCATGTTCTTGTGCGATATCGACACTTTCCTAAAGTTCAAAACTCATTTTCGAATAATTCCAAATATCCAGCTACTTTTTTCTCAGATCCGTGGTTTTTAACATTCTCGAGGATTATTTTAGATAGTTCTTTTTTTTTCTTAAAATATACTTTCATGAATTCATCTTTTTTGAGAGTTGGATATCTGATACTCAATGCCATGTCACGTCTTGGACAACCCCCAGTTCGCATGCAACAATATGAAATTGAACCAAAACATACGATATCCGAATCCCATTTATTTTCTTTTGAAAAATTCTCTTTAATTTTTATGAATTCATCAAGTGTCATCCCAAGTTCGGCTAGTAACTCGTCTCTCTTACATTTAAATCCAAATGTCAATGCAAACCCTGGTTTACAACAAAAGGTGAGTGCTCGGCAATCACCCCCCATGCATATTGGAACAGGCGCATTATTCTCCCATCCATCTAAATCTCTAAGATTATCAGGGTCTAATTTCACCATGACGTCAAACCAGCTCAATGAAAACCTTTTTTTAGAATAATATTTAAGTAAATGAATGACTTGATATTAAGTATTTGATTTGGTTTCATAAAATTTTTTTATAAAGCCGCATTACTTTTCAATAATCATATTATCATACTTTTATGGCCCGGGTCGTATAGTGGTTAGTATTGGGGACTGTTCTAGAGCTAAGATCTATAATCCCTAATGTGAATCCCTAGAAGAACCAGAATCTCTCTGAACTGGGGAAAGGGGGGTTCAATTCCCCCCCCGGGCCCTTCTCCTTTTTTTATTAACATGCATATCAAAAAGAGATGCCCTTTTTGATGATTTTCTTTGAAATTATAACGTTTTTTTCCCTTAAGGTAATTACCCAAAAAACTATCTTAATATATCTACAATATTAAATGCTAAAAAATAAAACTAATCGCTGTTTATAATTTTTATAACATAATCCAAGACTTGATTTATGGCATTGTCAAGATCACCAGAATTATCAACGATAAGGTCTGCATCTTTAAATTCTTGATGTGTTTTAGCCCTTTCCACTCTTTGTTGAATGAGGTGATCTGTTTCTCTTCCACGATCCTTTAATCTAGAGATGATAATTTCTAATGGAACTTTAATAAAGATGACTTTTATATTCTCATAAGTATTCTTTGCCTCATTTACAATCGTTCTACTTACATTAACAATTACGGAATCTCCATTATCAAGATACTTGTCAATCTCAATTGGGACGCCATAACATAGCCCATAAATCCTCCAACTTAATGAAAACAACCCCTTTTTTTCCCTATCTTCAAACCCCTGGGTCGTAATGTAATAGTTCTTTTCAGTTCCAGAAGGTGGGCGAGTAATATATCTTTTAATAGAAACCAGTTTTTTATTTTTTGGGGGATATTTATCAAGTAGACCTGAAATAATTGAATCCTTTCCACTAGAAGAGTTACCAGTGACTAAAAAGAGAGTTCCTTCGAAACCTTTCTTCACGCTTCCCATAATTCTAAAATCGATTTGTTCTAAGAATTTATCTTAAAAAGTAAAATTAAAAAATCTATTCTGTATAATTAATTTTATCAATGTTAAAATTAATAAAATGAAAAAACATATTCAGAAATAAGGATTAATGGTAAAAGAACCCGAAAATGGAGATATTTTAGACCTTCCTGAAAGTTATCAGAGATATTTAGATGAAATTTATTCAATTGCAAGTAAAAAAAAAAAAGGAGGCTGGGTATCAAATAAAGAAATTGCCGACGCACTGGCTATTAAGCCCGCAAGCGTTTCAGGAATGCTAAATAATCTAAAAAAGGAAGGGCTCATTCAGTGGGAACGAAGAAAATCAATCCGACTAACAAAACTAGGAAAAGAAGTCGCTGAACATTTAAATGAAGTACATGCCCTATTAAATGATTTTTTTGAAAAGGTTCTAAAAATTACCGATAAAAAGGTAATAAACGATTTATCATGTCAAATTGAACATCATATCTCGCAGGATGTAAAAGATTCTATTATAAAATTTCTCGATAAATACTTAAATCAATGATTTGATCATCCATATTATTTAATTGAAA
>DXJM01000191.1 GCA_019057355.1 Promethearchaeota archaeon
AAACGAATCCATTACAAAATAATTAGATTTTTATTATATAGAAGTAATCTTACTGGACAATGATTGTATTACATGGGACCTGGATACCTTTTGATAACGGAGGTAATGGGCGATTTTTCATATGGGGTGAAGATTCTGCATCAGAAATGGTAAAGCGGAGGGGAAGAATGCCCAAGATTGCCCCTCATCCTTTTATGGCTAGCGAGATGGAGCTTATGAACGGTTTGGAGTTGTTACGGGTCGAAAAAAGGAGTATTTTCCGCAAGAAATTAACTCCAGATAGTATCTCGTTTTTATTTCCAACCATTTCAAGCCACCCCCAAGCTTCACCAGTTTTTATACAACGGGAAGATCCCAGTAAACATCGAGAGCCCATAGAATTCCGTCCATGGATTTTGAACGGCTTAACAATGTCCTTAGAAGATGCGTTTTTATTTCTCTCTCGTCTTTCTGAAACAAGAGATGCATGTTGTGGCATTCATTTAGGGACCGATTTATGGTTCTGGAGTCAAGCTTCCAAGATTGTCTTAGAATTATTATCGAGACAGCTATTTATTCCTAATGGTATTGAATCAAATAATGATGGTAAAAATCATCAGGTGAAGTGGAAAAGTGCAATAACGAAACATGAAGATAAGGAGCGCATTTCCTTATTAGTCAAATCAATGCCAGCAGTTTGCGCTGCTTTTCCTCGAGAAAACACGATCATTGGTTGCAAGGAATTCATCTTGCAGGACTATATTGATTCGTGTATAAATTTTAATATCCAAAATTGGCTTTCTTATTCAAAGATAACTCAGAAAAAAACTTCATCTCTTGCGACTCGCTGGTTAAAATCCTTATTATCGGGTCAGAATTTGCAATGTACTTCTATAGAATTCAATAGACTATTGAAGTCGATATCTTCTTGGACGGATCAAGTTACAGAGGAAGATAAAGCCCTTTTTAAGACTTGTTTTCGCATGGAATCTCCCGAAGGGGACGATGAAGCTGCCAATCCTTGGATTTTGCGATATTTTTTACAAGCTCTTGACGATCCGAGCTTGCTCGTGCCAGCAGAGAAAGTCTGGAGGGAAAAAAAAGAGACTCTTAACTTTCTCAATCGCAAATTCGATCACCCCCAAGAAAAATTGTTAAAGGACTTAGGTACTGCTTCTGTCATCTTTCCTCCCATTGAGACCAGCTTGCATTTGGCAGCTCCTACAAAAGCTAAGCTTTCACTAAACGAAGCATATCATTTTCTAAAAGAATCGGCAATAATTCTTAAGGAGAGTGGTTTTGGAGTCCTCCTGCCTCCCTGGTGGAAGGAGAAAGGGGCAAGAGCATCTTTAGGGTTAAAGTTAAATCTAAAATCCAAGCAAGTACCAAAAAGTGGCAGGGGGGTATTAAATTTTAACAACGTGATTACATACGACTGGCAAGTCGCCATTGGGGACGTTCCCATAAGCAAGGAGGAGCTCGAAAAATTGGCAGAATTGAAAGCTTCTCTCGTGCAATTTCGAGGTGAATGGGTTGAATTAAGAAACACTGATATCGATAAAGCCTTGAATTTTTTTAAGAAAAAACATTCCGGAGAAATAGAACTATCAAGAGCATTAAAATTGACTCTAAATATGGATGCGGTCGATGTAGATCTTCCAATCACGAGTTGTAGTGCAACAAGTGGCTTGACCATGCTTTTCAAGCAATTATCTGATAAAGCAAAAATAATAATGCAAAAGCAACCGGAAGAATTTATAGGCAAACTACGTCCATATCAAGTAAAAGGATTTTCGTGGTTATGTTTTTTACGTCAATACGGTCTTGGTGCTTGTCTTGCCGATGATATGGGGCTCGGCAAGACGATCCAATTACTCGCACTTTTATTAATGGATAGAGAAAAAGGCACGAAAATGCCAAACTTATTAGTGTGCCCGACCTCCATTCTTGGAAATTGGAAAAGGGAATCGAATCGGTTTGCCCCTTCACTTCATGTGCTCATCCATCACGGTTCAAATCGAATGGGTCAAAAAGAATTCATCTCTGCTGTAAAAAATTACGATCTTATCATAACTACTTATGGACTCATGCATAGGGATGGGGATATATTCAATCAAATAAAATGGAATTGTCTCGTGGCCGATGAGGCTCAAAATATTAAGAATTATTATGCCAAACAATCTCAAGCGATCCGAAAGCTCAAGGCAAGTTATCGAGTGGCGCTTACAGGCACGCCACTTGAGAATAGACTGTCGGAACTCTGGGCAATAATGGATTTCTTAAATCCTGGTTATTTAGGTTCAATCGTTAATTTCCATCAGAGGTTCTCCCTTCCCATTGAACGATATAACCAAATGGATGCAAAACAACGTCTTAAAACCCTCGTTCAACCCTTCGTGCTCCGTCGCCTCAAAAATGACCCAACCATTATTAAGGACCTCCCGGAAAAAATCGAGTCTAATGTTTATTGCAACCTTACGAAAGAGCAAGTCACTCTATACAAGGCGGTTGTGGATGAAATGTTGCATAAGATCGATAAAGAAACAGGAATCAAGAGAAAGGGTCTAGTGCTTTCGGCTCTTACCAAATTAAAGCAAGTATGCAATCATCCTGCGCATTTTTTAAGTGATGGATCTGAAATATCAGGACGCTCTGGCAAGTTAAACCGCTTATCCGAGATGCTGGAAGAAATCATTCTTGAAGGATATGGTGCTTTAATATTTACTCAATTTGCTAAAATGGGGGCAATTATCGAGAAATATCTCAAAGAAACTCTTAATGCCGAAGTTTTCTTTTTACATGGGGGAACATCGCAAAAGATAAGAGATAAAATGATTTTAAGGTTTTCTGAAATACATGGTCCGAAAATATTCGTGCTTTCTTTAAAAGCGGGAGGGATTGGATTGAATCTAACGCAAGCAAACTACGTCTTTCATTTTGATCGTTGGTGGAATCCTGCTGTCGAGAATCAAGCCTCAGACCGTGCTTACCGCATTGGGCAAAACAAGAATGTAATGGTCCATAAATTCATATGCGAGGGAACGCTTGAAGAAAAAATAAATGAAATGATTGAAAGCAAGAAGAAGTTAGCCGAGAGTATAATTGGAACTGGTGAGGGCTGGCTAACAGAGATGAGTACTGAACAACTTAAAAATTTAATGACCTTACAGCAAGAAAGAGAGGTCTAAATTTCAATGAAAATAACTTCAATATCATGATCGAGGTGAAATGAATGAGTTGGCGATATTATTCTTATGTTCCTTCCAAGCCAATCAAGGTTGAAGGGGGAATTAAAGCTAAAAGCAAGAGAGGCGATATAGGAGAGACGTGGTGGTCAAAACGATGGATTCATACTCTCGAATCATTTGGATGGAGCAATCGACTTGAGAGAGGTCGGAGATATGCTCGTTCAGGACAAGTGCTTGAATTCAAGTTGAATTCTGGAACTATTAAAGCAAAAGTCCAAGGGTCAGTGCGAAGGCCTTATACCGTAACCATTCAAATTGAGGTGTTTGATGCAATAGAATGGAAAAAAATCGTAAATCTCATGGCGGAAAAAGCACTTTTTGCTGCCAAGCTCTTAGCTGGAGAAATGCCTCAAAATATAGAAGAGATCTTCAATTCTGCGGGGACACCCTTGTTTCCTAAATCTAAAAAGGACATTAAAACCTATTGTTCATGTCCAGATTATGCCAATCCATGCAAGCACGTTGCCGCAGTGCATTACATCTTGGCGGAAGAGTTTGACCGTGATCCATTTATGCTTTTTGAGATCAGGGGTCGAGCGAAACAAGAAATAATCGAACTATTACGAAATAAAAGGAGTAGGTATTCTGCTAAAGAGCAAGACCTTCCAAAAGTAAATTTTCCGATGCACGAAACAGAAAATATTCATCCTCTCGAAAATTTTTGGATGGGTACTAATTTGGATCCTTTTCCGGTGAATATTTCCCTTCCGAAAATATCAGCAGGTATTATAAAAAGAATTGGTCCTCCCGATTTTTGGAATCAGAAAGAAGATTTTATAAGCTTGATGAGCAAGTACTATGATGAAATTAGTAAAAACGCTATTGAAAACGCTTTTGGAGAAAACAATGATATTATAGATAATACCTTGATTAAAAATAATCAAGAAGCCCAAATTGATGAGCATGAAGAAATACTTCGAGACTTATTTAAGAATGATACAAAAAAAAATCCGATTTGGCGAGGAAAAGAAACTAAAGGATATTTAGAATGGAAACAAAAAAGAACGGATAAAAAATGAAAAAATCGAAACATCATTATTTGTTAAATCCTTTTCCAGAGCGCGCTTTCACACGGTGTCCAAAATGTAATATGGTTACAAAACTATGGAAATTTTGCTTGGTAATAAATGTAGCCCCTCAAATGCTTTTATCATTAAAAAAGACATGTCGTTATTGCCCTAATTGTGATCTCGTTATTATAAAACAACAAGAGTTAGAGAAGCTTTTATATGCTATATGTGAACAATACATTCCAGATAATATTGGAAATGATTATTTCCTTATTGGGACTATGGATCGTGAAGAGTGGAGAAAAGCGCAATTAACGAAATGTAGTTCAAAACGAGCCATCGAGGAGCTTACTTATCCTTTTAAGAGTAGGTGGGACATTAAAGTAATAGCTGGTGGCTGGACACGAAATTCTAACGTTTAATAAATAAAATATATGTGCAAGTCATCCCTGCCCAAGAGGATGGTGATTTCTTGCATCTATATGCTAAAGTAAGAATAAAAAAAATTAAAATTTGCATAAATGTACGAAGTATATACAATATGTGGTAATCACTGTTTCTTTATTTTGAAGAAATAGACTATGGTATAGAGTGACGGGTCCACTGGTGATCATTTTTCCTGAACTCTTTTACTCTTTAGCAATTTTATCTTCTGGATATCTTAAATATTTTGAAAGGTCTAGGTTGAGAGCGCGTTGAATGCTTTGCTCAGCTTCTTCAGGGCTAATATTTAGGCTTATTTTATGCTCTTGAAAGGATTTAATAAATTCCCAGAGATTTACTCCTGCTCTTTCAGATGCTTTGCAGAAGGAGATCTTTCCTTTTTTATATTTCTCCAGAACAGTTTCAATCTTAGGGTCCTTGATGGATTTCGATAGTAAATGGTGAATAACCGTGCTTTTATCCACGTGTAATACCTTTTGAATTTTTTCTATTTCTCCATTCAAGTCAGAAGGTATTATGATTGCCAACCTTTCACTCAAATTTTTTTCCTTTATCTAAATATTTCTGATAGATTTCAGAACCCAACCACCCTGAAGTGGCATTTTCCAAATTGGAACGAAATAAAGAGAAATTTAGTGCCTTTTCTTTCCATAACAATAAGAGAAGATCTGCGGTCGCGATCACCTCCAGATTTTTCCCTTCAGCAATGAATCTTCCCTTTTTTCATCCATGACCAATAAACCATTGAGTTGCTGAGCTAAGAGAATTGATTCATATTCTCCCGGATGCAAATAATCCTTCAATACAGCTTCGTGTTTTTTGATGCTTATTTTTTCAATCTTAATTTATTCAAAATAATTTCTTAAAAGAATTTGCATCCCAATATCCTAGTTTAATACCCTCTTCTATGACTTCTATGAAAACCGAATATGGAATTGTAATGCGATTGAATTTTTTCAAGAAATGCTCCATTTTTTCCAATTTTTATAAGGTGTATTAACGGAATAGAATGGAAGATGATCATTTATGATAGTATACGTTTTTCACACATAGATTTTTTACTCTTTTTAGTTCTAACAAGGGAAGGTCACTTTCAAGATTCTAATTGATTCAGAAAAAAATTGGAAAAAGTCGTGTTTTGTCTTTAAACAATAAAACTTATTTTTTAGGAAGCATTTAGCACCATAGTTAGATAGATTCTATTTAAAAAGTGTAGAGTAACTGATCTTTATGAGCCTTAAGCTAGAAGTCCTTGAAAAAGATGACTATAATTTAGTATTCACGATTGAAGGCATGACCGTTGAGATGGCCAACGCCCTTCGCCGTATAATCCTCACGGAAGTTCCTGTAATGGCCGTGGATGAGGTAATTATCTTGAAGAACGACTCGCCTTTATACGACGAGATTGTCTCTCATAGATTGGGAATGATACCTCTCAAGACGGATCTTGAAGTATATAACCTCCCGCAGGAATGTGAATGTGGAGGATATGGATGCCCTCTCTGCCAAGTATCCTTGACCTGTGAAATTCACAATACCGATAACAAGCCCCGTACCGTGTATTCTGGAGATTTAAAATCGAACGATCCAAATATCGTCCCCGTGAACGATAAAATCCCCATCCTCAAAATAGATCGCAATGACAAGTTCATAATAGAGGCGTATTGTTCGTTGGGAACCGGGAACCAGCATGCGAAGTATTCGGCAGTTTCGAACATTTATTACAGGAATTTTCCTGAAATTGTACTTGATGATAGCAAGTGCGATAAATGCCCTGATAAATGCATTGTTTCACGAATGTGCCCAAAACGATTATATGATTTCTCAAATAATAAGAAGCCCGTTTTGGTGAAGGATTATTGGAGAGAATGTGATTTATGCGATTCTTGTCAAGCAAGTTGCCCACAACAAGCAATTACAATCAATAATGTCCCTAATAAGTACATTTATTTCATTGAAAGTGATGGCGTGTTGCCTTTTCAAACGCTCATTTCAAAAACATTTGAGATTTTCAATGAAAAAATTCAAGAGCTTGAAGAGAAATTGGTGGGCGTGGAAGTGCAGACTCTTGACTGAGCTATTCTTGTCATTATCAAAAAATTATTAAAATATCAAATATTTTTCATATAAAGAATTGAGAATTTGAGTTTAAAAAACTATGAGTCATGCTATTAAAGGTCCAAGTAATCATCATAATCGAGTATTGATTAGGGATTTATGGAAGACTAAAAGAAGGATTTGGCGAAAGATAAGCAAGAAGTTATCCGGGCCCAGTCGGTTAAAGATAGAGGCAAACTTGTATCGAATTAATAAGAAAACAAAACCCAACGACGTGATCGTGGTTCCCGGAAAAGTCTTGGGCATGGGTGAATTGACTCATAAATTAACAATTTCATGTTTAAATTGTTCAGATTCCGCCAAGAAGAAAATTGAGTCTTCTGGGAGCAAGTTACTCTCGATAGAAGCGCTATTAGAACAAAATCCAACGGGAAAAAACGTGAAAATATTCTATTAATTTAAACAACGCATGAAGTGAATGACATGATAGAATGGAGCGTGTGTGATGCAACGGATCAGATCTTAGGACGATTTTGTAGTCAAGTTGCGAAGAGGGCGTTATTAGGCGAGCGGATTGTAGTTATCAATGCCAAGGATGCGATCGTCAGTGGTAATAAACGAGACATTCATGACAATTTTTTGGCACGATTAAACATAAGCACGGCAACGAATCCCACGAGGGGTCCTTTTTGGCCGAGGCGACCTGACGTGTTGATGAGAGGCGTCATTAAAAAAATGCTTCCAAGGAAAAAACGCAGGGGGAAAGAGGCATTGAGAAGGGTTCATGTTTACATAGCGGGTATTCCAGAAAGGTATGAGAATAGATATCAAAAATTAATACCTGCTGAAATTCCAAATGCAGGAAAAACTCGCTTGTCATACTATAACAAGTTTATTACTTTAGAAAATCTATGTGTTCGAATTGGGTGGAATAAACAATCGCTTGAGGTATAATGTGAATGTCAACAAAAAGTAAGGTTATTCAATCATCGGGAAAAAGAAAGATGGCAATTGCGAGAGCCGTCTTGCATTATCCTTCTAAAGGAACGATCAAGATCAATAACGTTCCCCTGGATCTTTATGAGCCAGAAATAGAGAGATATAGAATTCAAGAAGTATTGGACATTATCAACCATCCAAAGCTGGAAAAAGCCGATATAGACGTGAAAGTTCATGGAGGCGGCAAGAAAGGGCAAACTGAAGCGATCAGAATGGCTATTGCGAAGGGTGTGAACAAGCTCATAGGAACGAAATCGTTGGAGCGATTGTTCAGAGAATATGACGACTCGTTATTGTCGGGCGATTTTAGAAGGACGGAACCCAAGAAATTTGGGGGGAAAAAAGCGCGAGCCAGGCGCCAAAAATCGTTCAGGTAAGCGCGATTTTCGGGGAACGAGAAAATTTTTTTTATCTATCTTTTCATGCGCATGTTATT
Organism: Promethearchaeota archaeon; assembly: GCA_019057355.1. GTDB lineage: Archaea > Asgardarchaeota > Lokiarchaeia > Sigyniarchaeales > SOKP01 > FT1-020. The sequence continues at coordinate 8,175 of DXJM01000191.1, forward strand.
TATATTATTATTGCTATTTCACTAATTCAATATTTGCTCCTAGCTTTTTAAGGTCATCAATGAAGCCGGGATAAGAATCACTCACGATATCAATATTTTTGATGAGGGAGCTAGACCTGGCGTTCATTGAGGCGACACAACACGCCATTGCGATTCTATGATCGTTTTCATGGTCAATTGATGCTCCTTCCAACGTGTCGCAATAATAGATGGTCATTTTATCGTCCTCTTCTTCCACGTTCACCCCCATTTTTTTCAGTTCCCTTGCCATTATGGCAATGCGATCGCTTTCTTTTAGCCGCACGTTTGCAGCACCATGAAGCACGGTTTTGTCCGTAAAAGCACCTATCACTGATAATATTGGGAAGAGATCGGGGATTTCACTGCAATCAATTTCACGCCCTTTGAGCTCGTTCTTAGCCCTCCCTCCATGAATGATGACTTGTTTTTTTTCATCATGAATGTCTATGCAGGCCCCCATTTCACGTAAAATTGAAATGATTTGCTTGTCACCTTGAGGATTTTCCATGTCAAGATTATCAATGATAACCGTGGAATCTTGGCTTGAAAGCACGGCAGCGGCAATGATGAAAGCTGCTGAAGAAAAGTCTCCGGGCACGTCATATACTTGCGCTCTATATTTCTGATTACAATGAATGGTATACGTGCCAATTTTATGTTCATTTAACTCCTCTATAACAAAGATTCCGAATGATCTTAGCACGTCTAAGGTGATTTTAATATAAGGATGGGAAACTAATGGAGTGGTTACTTCAATTTCAATGAATTCTTTGTTATCACACTCCAACCTGGTTGATAATATGATGAGGGCAGTTATCAATTGCGAGCTTATGTCACCGCGGATTGCTATCTTATTGCAGGTGCGCTTGGCTCTCCAGATTTTAATCACGTCATCTATTAAATGATATTCTGCACCAAAAGCCTTCAACGATTCTAATAAGGGGATGATCGGCCTCTTTCTTCTCATGAATTCCCCCGTCAACGATAATCCTCCTTCAACCAGGAGGGATAATGCCGCAAATATCCTAATGCTCGTTCCAGAATTCTTACAATCAATTCTTTTACTGATGGATTTAAAAGCACCTTCTTCACGTTTCACGACTACTTTATTTCCAGAGAGTTCTAGCAGTTTCACTCCTAAATTTTTTAACCCCTCCATTGTCACGCTTACATCTCCGGTAATTAAAGGGTTTCGGATCACTGAAACGGCAGTGGGAAAGCTTGCTACTATGAATGCTCGATGTGAATAGCTCTTGGATCCTGGTGCAATAATGTTTCCTTCTAATTTTGGGGTGAAATTAACGTTTATATTCATGGTGTTAGAATGGTTCTTGTAGTTGATTTTTACATGTTTCCATGTAAGATATTTTTATTTGTTTGCTTATATAAGTTGCGCACTGAATAAATTAAAATTAGTTATCATGTTCATTAACTCAGGCATGGAAGAAAATAACGAGCAAGTGATTGTTGATTTTGAACCGCTATCCCGGCGAATGTTTTTCAATAAAAACAAGAACGTGTATGAAAATTTAATTAAAGCGGGCATTCAAGTACGATCTTTGTGTGGTGGAAAGGGCTCTTGTGGAAAATGCAGGATAATGGTTGAAAAAGGGTTAGAATACATGAATCCTCCGACGAGCTCCGAACTAAGATTTTTATCCCGAGATGATCTTCGGACAAATTGGAGGCTGGCATGTCAGACCCTCATGAGTGAAAAAATCAGCGACAAGATGCTCGAAAAAATGCGTGCTACCCCGCTTAGAATCTATTTACCGGAAGACTTGTTGCACGAGGATTTTAAAATATTGACCAAGGGCACGGGAAAAGGAGTGGAGATAAATCCTACGATCAAGAAAATTTTTCTTAACGTGCAAAAACCTGTATTTGACAAACCCATCCCTGATTTTGAGAGTATAGTGGATGAAATGTGGATGGATAACGTTGATAAAGGATCAAGAGCACCCCTGCTCGTTAATTTGGACGTGTTGAGAAAGATTCCTCATGTTTTAAGGGAGAGTGATTACAAGATTACCATTACAACGTTGGATGGTAAAGAAATAATTGATTGTGAGCCCGGAAACACGATCGATCAAAATTTTGGTATTGCTTTTGATATTGGAACGACAACCATAGTAGGTTATTTAATTAACTTGTTAAATGGCAAGATTCATGCGATATCCTCCAAGTTAAATCCTCAAACGGCTTATGGGGAAGATGTCATCACCCGGCTTAGCCATGCAAAAGAAAAAGATGGACTTCAAGAATTACGTTCCGCTGTTTTGGATGCCCTTAATGACATCATGCATGAAGCGTGCTCTATTGCGAGGATTCAAGAAACCTGCATTTATGAAGCTTCGATTGTAGGAAATACCGCAATGCATCACATCTTTTTGGGATTAGATCCGAAATACTTGGGTTTGAGCCCGTATGTTCCCGTTATTCAACAAGGGTTGAATATTAAATCGAGAATACTCAATTTAAATATTGCAGGGTCAGGAAATGTCTATGTAGCCCCCATCATCGCTGGATATGTAGGTGCCGATACCGTTGGCGTGATGGTAGCTTCTAAAATTGATGAAGAAAATGAATTAACCCTTGCTTTAGATATCGGAACGAATGGGGAATTAGTAGTAGGAAATCGTGACGTTTTAGCCGCGGGGTCATGTGCCGCCGGCTCTGCCCTGGAAGGAGCTCACATTTCATGTGGAATGAGAGCTGCATCGGGTGCAATAGATTCGATAACCATCGATCCGGACACGTTTGAAGTTCGGCATACAACCATCAAGAACAAGCCACCACGGGGACTGTGCGGTTCTGGCTTGATAGATTTAGTGGCTGAAATGTTAAGGGCAAAAATCCTCACTCGAAGTGGCAATTTTAATTCTTCCCTCGAAGAAAAAGGGTTACTCTTGACTCGCGATAAGGAAAAAACCTTCATTATCGTTCATAAAAACGAAGCTGGCATCAACCACGATATAACCATTTCACAAGAAGACATACGACAGGTGCAGCTGGCAAAAGGAGCGTTCTATTCGGGGACAAGAATCATATTAAACCATCTAAATAAAGTAAATGGGGATAAACATCACCAGATCGAGCAAATTTATTTAGCTGGAGCTTTTGGTAATTATATTAATAAGGAAAACGCCAAATTTATTGGCATGATCCCAGATTTGCCCTCAGAAATGATTCATCAAATTGGAAATGCCGCGGGAACGGGCTCGCAATATTTACTCTTAAACAAGGAATTGCGAAAAAAGGCATCCACGTTAGTGAGCCGCACGCAATACGTTGAAATTGGAGCAAAAAAGGAATTTCAAAGAGAATTTGCAGGGGCAATGTTTTTTCCTCATTTAAATTTAGATTTTTTTCCAAGTTTGGGTGAATATTTAAAAATTCCAAAAAGATAGCAAGTTAAATGAAAGAAGAAAATAATTAAATTAAATTATTGTTATGGTAGTAGTATATTCAGAAAAACACGAACAAAGTAGTGGTTATACTTGGGAGATAATACGCTAGGAACAAGGTTTAAAATAACATCATTTGGAGAAAGTCATGGAGATGTGATCGGGATCGTTATTGATGGAGTGCCAGCAGGGTTGGATATTGACATCGATTTCATCCAATCAGAATTAGATAAAAGAAGGCCAGGGCAATCAAATCTCACGACGGGTAGAGCTGAACCCGATAAGGTAAGGGTCATGTCTGGGATGTTTCATGACAAGGCGACAGGAGCTCCTTTATGCTTGATTATTGAAAATGAAGATGTAGATTCCACAAAATATGAAGAATTTAAGAATTTTTTGAGGCCTTCCCAAGTAGACTATACGGCACTGAAAAAATATGGTGGGTTTGCGGATTATCGAGGATCTGGGAGATTTTCTGGAAGAATTACGGCTAGTCTTGTAATGGCGGGGGCAATTGCCAAGCATGTATTAAAGGAAAAAAAAATAACTATTTTTGCCTATACCACCAGCATTGGAACCCTTTTGGATGAGACCTATCACGATTTAAATGATGTGAAACACGCCATTCAAATAAGGGAAAAATCCCCCGTTAGATCGTTAAATCCCCGATTATCAAAAGAAATGGTGCAGTTAATTGAAGATGTGAGGTCTCAACGTGATTCCGTTGGAGGTGTCATTAAGTGCATCGTAAATAGTTTTCCTGAAGGGGTGGGCGGACCTATTTTTAATGGTTTGGAATCTAACATCAGTAGAGCCATTTTTTCCATTCCTGGTGTTAAAGGGATAGAATTTGGAGCAGGATTTAAAGCAACGAGGATGAAAGGTTCAGAGCATAATGATCCCTGGGTTGTTGAAAAGGGAAAAATCATGACCCAAAAAAATGATTCTGGTGGAATTATTGGGGGTATTTCGACGGGCATGCCTATCGTATTTAACGTTGCAATAAAACCTACCGCAACCATAGGAAAAGCGCAAAAAACGGTGGACTTGAAAAAAATGGAAAATGTCGAATACATCTTTTCTGGCAGGCATGACCCGTGCATAGTTCCAAGGGCAGTTGTTATCGTCGAGGCCATGACTGCCATTGTCTTGCTTGATTTTCTCCTTACTGAAGGCCATGTATCTCCAAAATTCGATGGATGAGTTCTAAAAAAATCCTAATTTCATGTCAGCATTATTTTAAAAATCGTCATGAGAATGAAAAATATGAAGAGCGATGAATTCAAGGAAAAGATTTTCATTATCATCGATCGATGGTCATTTGAGACGTGCATTTTTTGTGACAATCGGTCGCTCATCTCTCTTGATGGTTTGAAGGAACCTGTTTGTGAGAATTGTAAAAAAAAAATGACCGATGGCACCTATTTGGGAGAGATTGCAAAACTCGTGTATGATTAAAGGGAAAATCAAGAGATTTGAAATGGAACGTATACTTGCCCAAGTAAGAAAGTTTTAAAAAAAGCAATTCAATACTATACTAATTACACCCTAAAAACATGGTAAAAAAAAATGAGCAGGAAAATTGACACGAGCGATCAATTTATTGAGTTTTACAAAAAGAAGGGAGATTACCTTGTTGAACTCTCAGAAAATCATTACATGAACAAGGAATATAAAAAATGTCTTGAATTGTTAAGTCAGGCTTATTCAATGTATGAAAAAGGTGGCGTCTTGGACCTTGCTGAAAAAACCAAACAAAAATTTGCTGAAATAAAACAAAAGCATTTTAAATAATAGCTGGGGAATTTCATGCTTTTTCATTCAATTTTTTAACAATTTTTTCTATGTGGGTTCCTTCCCAATATATTTTATTACATCGTGTATTCAAGCACTGGTAAAACTCGTCATGATCTTGAAACGTGTTGGGATTGATGTCATTCACGATTGTAGTCTTATCATCAATTTTTTTTAGCACGGAATTACACGTGGAACACCTGGCTTTATTCAGGGAAAAGGTGAGGGTTAAACCTAATTTTTTTTCAAGTTTGAGCAAGTTCTCATATGCATCGAATCCCTCTACATAAATGGTGCGATCTTTTGCCCTTTTATGGAAGGGCAGGTCACGAGTTATGATAATCCGGTCATTTTCAATGGCATATTCAAGTAATCTCGAATCTGGTGCAGACTTCTCTACCTCTTCAGCATACACCGTGTCATAACCAAAAATTCTTAGTAGCCTTGCGAGTTTCCCTAGCATGGAGTTGACTAAAAATTTCATGTTATCTCATGTTTTTATGGTAATAATAATAATGATAATAATAATGTAAAAAATGACTATTAATAAACATGGTAGAAGACGCCCAAAATACCAAAATGCAACAAAAAAAGTTATAATCTCTCATAAATTATTACTAGTAAGGAATGAAAAATAAACTCACCACGTGAAAATGGATGAAAATAGATGATTTAATGAAAAAAGCTGTTGCCTTTCATGGACATTCTTGTCCTGGTGTCGCGATTGGTGTTTTAGCATCCAAATATATTCTCGACAAGGGAAATGACTTTTCAATAGATGAAAACTTGGTTGCGGTGGTTGAAAATGACAATTGTAGCGTGGATGCGCTGCAATCATTATTAGGAACGACTTTTGGCAAGGGTAATCTCATCTTTTTGGACTATGGCAAGAATAATTATACCTTTTACAATAGAAACAGCCAAAAAGCTGTAAAATTATCATTTAAACCGAAGAATTTTGGAGATAAGGAATTAACACGAGAAGAAAGGCTCGAAATGCTCATGAACTCAAATCCAGAAGATGTCTTTGAGATAAAAGAAGTCAAGCATGATCCCCCACAAATGGCTAAAATACATGAGTCAATCATTTGTGATAATTGTAAGGATCCTACAATGAGCACTCGAATTAAAATTCTAAATGACAAGAATCTGTGCATCCCCTGTTATAAAATGTTAAATAAATGATCGATCAAAGCGATTCAAGAGCAAAACTCTTCCGGAAGTGTTATTTACCGTTCACACATTCCATTTTTAGAGGGATTTTAAACTCTTTGAAAATCATGAAATAAAATGCCGAAATTCTTTTTACTGTTATTTAATTATAAAAAATAATTAGTTACAAGGTAATTTTTGAATTAAAACATTCAAGATGATCATTCGAGAATTTTCTGAAAAAGATATTGATGAGATCACAATCTTAATGGAAAAATTATGCCGATTAAAAGGACAAGAGTTCGATGAGATTCGGTGGAGAAAGAGCATAGAAAATCGAATGAAAAAAGATTCAAACTTGAAAATTATCGTAGCGTTCGATAAGGTATCTGAGCAGGTCCTTGGAATGGGCCATTTTTTTATAAGGGATACTGAATATGGGTATAGAATTGGCGTGGTTTCAAACATTATCGTAAAAGAACAAAAACGAAGAGAAGGTATTGGTGAAACAATAATGCGCCATGGAATTGATTATCTCAAAGGATGCCATATTAAATCGATCAGGTTGGCATTAAAAAATTCCTTAGATGATGCCGCAAAAAAATTATTCATAAAACTTGGTTTTGAGGAATCGTTTAAGGTTTTTGAAATGAAAATTTAATTTTAAACAATTGCTCTGTATACAAATAAGAGGTTCAATCATGATAAAAGATCTTAAAAAAGGAACTACACTTGTGGTAAAAGGACCGACAAGAATTACTTTACTTGAGGGAGAAGTTGAGGTTTTGGGGAAGAATGTAAGGGCTATCCCAGAAACCACGTTAGAAGACAGCGAAAAGGTACCCGAAAATGTTATAATCGTTCCTAGCGCCTTGAACTTCCCCTTGCATGCTTTAAAAAATTCTAAATTAGAAGTCTATACTCAAGATGAAAAAAATATTGAGATGATTTCTGAAAATTCCATTCCAGATGAATGGATAAAGATAAAAAATGATATAATCGAGGATATTAAGAAAAATAAGGGAGCCCCTCCCCTAAAAATAATGGTTTTAGGGATTAGTAGTGGGAAAACAACCCTTATCAAATATCTTGCTAACAATCTTGTTAATGAAGGATTAATCGGGGGTTATTTGGATAGTGATCTTGGACAACAAATTCTTCTCCCCACGACTCTAATGATCGGATTGATAGATAAACCCTTTCTTTCATTAAAGGAGATTCAAGAGGAAAAGAGGTTTTTTATAGGTGCTACCTTTCCTAAAGGTGTTCAAAAATTCATCGTTTCACATTATACGAAAGATTTGATCGACTTTTTCTCAGAACAACATGAAGGTATAGAGTACATCTTAATCGATACCGATGGCTGGGTTAAAACTGAAGCGGGGTGCGTGTATAAAAATTTCTTCATCCAGAAGGTGGATCCTGACATATTGATCGTATTTTACGATCCACAAATTGAAGAATACGATGAAATTTTAAAGATTGCAAAAGAAAATAAAAAGAGAAAAATCATGCTCATTAAGGGAGAAAACAAGTACTATTACGAAAAATCCAAGGAAGAAAGACGTTTTTTACGACAGAGCAGGTTTTCACGCGTTTTTGAAGAATTTCAAAAAATAACCATTCCAATTGATGATTTAGTTTTTATTAAAAGAGATTATGATATTGAAGCCGGTGAAGTAAAAGAAGTGGAAATACAAGTCAATAACTTGGTTTCTCTTCCTTATCATTATGTTCTTGTTGGATTATTAGATAAAGATTCTAAATTAATCAATGTTGCCTTGCTCTTTACTATTAATATAGAAAAGAATTACATCCTTCTCTTTTCGAGCTTATCATATAAAGAACAAAAAGGAATAAAGAAACTCTTGCTTGGGAGCTTGAGACTTTCGATTAAGGGAAATCATCAAGGATATTTATACTTATGAGCATTTGGGTAAAATAAAGGGAAGATAAAAAAGAAAAAGAATAGGTTAATTAAAAACCGGTTAATAATCTCACCCTCAGGTTCTTTTAAAAATGGAGAGCCTAGCGATACTTTTACTAAATTCATGTATGTTCTCTTGATAGAATCGCGGGAGAAGTTAATGAAAAATGGTATTGCCATCCTTTATCATGTTAGTAATAGAATAAATAGGAGTACTTCAAGAGGTCAAATTTCTCAATTTTAATATCATCACATGAAACCTCATTGTTGCAAGAAGTGAGGGGTATTTTTAATACGTGATTAGAATCTGGAAAATAGATATTCGTGTAAAATATCTTACTTTTCTTGTCGTAATCTACGTGTTTCGCAATACTTTTATTTTTTGATTTTTTCTGTTGTAACTCTAATGTCAATTTTTTAGCTCACTTTCTTTTTCAGATTGGATTATATAGATCAAGTATTCATGAATGTTTTTAACATTTTTATCTATATTTTATAACTACATGCAAATAAAAGTCTGATGTTTTAAAATAGGCTATTTTAAAATCGTTTCACGGATTAATTCTATCATTTATCGCGAGAAGGAAAAAATAATGCATCCCATGATACAATATGTATAAATAAATACAATTCATTATATGATCACTAAGAACATACAAATCAATGACTCCTGTCACGCCCTGGATTTTTGTCTTTTGGTTAGTGCTGAACAAGCACTTATTACTTTCTATTTTCTCTTAATCTTTTAGGAACTCTATTGGTTCTGGTGGCAGGAGTCTCCTTCTTTTATTTTTAAGGATTTAGTAGAATATTTTGATCCTTAAAGGATCTCAACGGGAATTTCTGTTTTTCCGCTTTTTCAAGTTCTTCCATCAAATTTTTTATCTACTAATTTTATTTTGGATCCCTTCTTTTTATTTAGAGTAACCTATCACTTTTTCAAATGATTAGAGAATTTTTATGGCTGAAGATAAGCTCTCAAGATTCGTTGAATTAATGGCTAACCAAATATCTGATTCAGATCTCGAATTAGTACATCTAGGGCATTCCTTGGGATTGGATTTGGTCTTATTTAATGATTTAAGGGCTTCACAAGAAGAAAGTTTTGCTGATAAGGTGAGGACTAAATCGATAGAAATAATGAGTCACAATCACGACAATGAATTACATGCTAACGATTTATTTTATGCAGGGAGCATTGACTTCATGGTATCAGACGAACCAGGAGGCAAGAAATTTTTTCTTCTAGAAATGAATGGAGGCAGCAATAGGGGACTGTCTATTTTAACGTTAAAACAACAAGGTATCATGTACGAGGGATATTACCGAGCAATTGAACAAGCTCTTATCGACAATAAACGTGGAGATAACAAGTTATTGATCCTCATCGGCGTGCCGATCGAGGATGGATTGATCCACGAAAAGGTTATCATGTTAGACTACTTGAGAAAAAAATTAAAGGAAAAAAACCTAATCGTTAAAATATACAATATAAAAAACTTCACGTCCGATTTTGACGCAGATATCGCGTTTTTAATAGCGGATTACCGGGAATTATCCGTTCACCTTACATATTCAGATAATTGGGTCAGCATCGAGGGGGATGCAAGAGTTTCCGTTTTAATTGGGGATGGAATTGCACGGAGGCTTCATGATGATGAATTTGCCCGGTTAATATGGGAAGATTTTCGGCAGATTAAAACTGTAATTGTCAATCCCATATTTCGAATAACGGATGATAAATCATTGACGTACCTGGCAAGTTATTACGCCAAGGAAAGGTTGGAAAGATATGGTCTTAAATATCTTCTTTTCACGAAAGCCTTTAATGAGAAGGATCTAGTAGAAAAGATAAAGCACGTTCTTGAACATTACAAAAAACCCTTTATTATCAAGCCAAATGGAGGCTCTGGAGGGGCGGGGGTGATTCCTATTGGACCACGTGAAGATCCTGAAAATATTCCCGACCTCATCAAACAAAGCAAGAGAGAGTTCTTTGAAAAATTCATGAAAAATAGGGATCCCTATCCCTATACTATTCAAGAGATGGCAGACTTTAGTTTAATTGACTGGTGCGGCGGAAAGCACACTTTTGATTTGAGAATTTACATGTCTCAAAGTGAGGATGGGTTCATAACGCCCATAGGTGGCTTGGCAAGAATTGCACGAGGTAGTTATAAAGGAACTCTGAATAAAATTTGTTTTATTTTCTGGCATTTTTGCTATTATCATTATTGATACCTTACGAATTACTTATTTATGAAATAGGAATTTGTATTGGAATAGGGACATGCTTTGCTATTGCTAGACAGAGAAATACTTCAAGATGGATCATTCCATTAACAATTTTTATCATAGTTGTAA
>DXJM01000192.1 GCA_019057355.1 Promethearchaeota archaeon
ACTAATATTAAAATAACTAAAAAAATAAAGTTAATTAGAGAAAAAAGAAATTTTTAATTAATCTTCTGTTTTTGCTTTGTATTAGTAAATGATGAATCATAAAAATGAAAAAAAATTGACAAAAAATTCTGAAGATTCTCAAACTATAGAGTTTGCCGTGTGGTATTATTTCATCTTAAATATTATTTGTTTTTCAGTACCCTTATATATCTGCTTAGGACTATTCTTATTATTTGAATACAGTATAATTCATCTTCTATCCCCTCCTGAAATCTTTCATTTTCTATTATTACCTGGATTTCTTTTATTTTTATATTATTTTTATTTGATAATATTAATTGAGACTGCCGCAATCTTTACCAGAAAATGGAATAAGAGCGTTCCACCTCAACAAGGGATATTTGAGCGCAATTTTAAAGAAAAAAAAAGCGAATTAGGTAAAATAATAAATTATTATCATAAAAGGGGTTATATCATTAAATTTCCCATATGGTTAACGTCAAAATCACCATTTCCATGGCTCGTAAACCGTACATTACGTAGAATTGGACATAACAAGATTGGGAAAAACGTGATATATTGCGATGCATATGTCGGATTAGAATTTACAGAAATACAAGATAATACCTTTATCTATCCCACATCAGCACTTTCAAGTCACGAAGTGAATAGCATTTTTGGAAAATTAAGCATTTTAAATATCAAGTTAGGAGAAAATAACATCTTGTATCCCGGGGTTGTAGTAGGACCTGGTGTCGTTTCTGAAAATAATAACATTTTTTATCCGGGTACGATTCTCCCTAAAAATTGGAGAGGGAGTCCAGGAGTGTTAAAATATCAAGGTTCGCCGGGACACCCTGTCATGATTGATGATAATAAAAGTACAAGTAAATGATATTTTTCTACCAATTTTCAAGTAAAAGAAAAACAAAAATTGCTCTCTCTTGTTCGCTAAATAAATAGATAATTAATATAAAGAAACTACATGAAAATGAAAAAATAAAAACAAATCAAGCGCTATTTTTTGGATATCTTCCATGTTTTTGGAGAAATTCCCGATAATTGTTCAAATGATCAAGGATTTTACCCATCATATCAAAGGATTCAAATACGGGTATTCCGCTATTTAATAATTTAAGTTTAAAGCTGTATCGGCTCTTGTATTCTTGAAATCCTTCCTTTATTTTAAGCATCACGCAATAGAGGGGTTTCTTTCTGTGTTTTTTCCTTGCTTTTCGAACAAAATCAACGAATAACTTGTTTAGATCAGCCTTAAGGCCTGATTCAGCTATCATTGAATCTTGAAGTGAAGCGAAACGTTCAGGGTCTTTACCAAAAACTATAGCATCAATATTAGGATCATCATCCAAAATGCTAAGTACCTTTGCATAGATTTGAGGATAAGCTCCTTGAGCACCGAGATCTAGGGGATTTATGAAGCTAGTGTTAACATCGGGTAAAAAACGAGCAAACTTCTTGATACTCTTGTCCGTCAAACGAGGAATTTTAATATTATATTGTTCTAGAGCATCTCCAGCTTCAATAGTGCTCCCTCCCCCTATCCCAATAAGTCCAATATTGCGAGATGAGGGTAATTTTGTGAATTTGAATGCTGAAGCCAGAGCAGCCATTTCACTTGAATTCGTTACTAAAGAGCACCCCGTCTGCTTGGCAACTGCTCTCCAGATAGCATTATTTCCGGCTAATCCTCCAGTATGCGAGATAATTGCTTTTTTTGTAGCTTTCCCATAACCTGCACGCCATAGGATTATAGGTTTACGATTTAGATTGCATTCTTTAGCTATTTTTATAAATTCCTGCCCCATTTGTTTGTCTCGTAGGTGCTCCAGATAAAGTCCTATAATTCTTGTTCGGGGGTCATGTAAGAAATATTTTAGAAAATCCACATGTGATAAATCTATAGCGTTTCCAATCGAAATCATTTGAGCGATATAAACACCATATGATACCGCCATCTGTGCAGCATTGACTGTAAGTCCTCCTGATTGAAAGGTAGCACTGAAATTACCCACCTTTCGTGATTGATCTCCACCATTATATAATCCTGAAAATGGAGCATAAACACCGATGCAATTAGGACCAATAATTCGCATATTGTACTTTTTAGCTATATCTAAAACCTTTTTTTCCAAGCCTTCATTTCCGGCTTCACTAAATCCTGAAGAAAATATTGTAACAAATTTCGAACCCTTTTTACCTATATCCTCCAGGATCGGGGGGCATAAGTTTGCTTTTACTCCTAGAATCACGTAATCAATTGGGACTTCGGATAATTCACCATCTAGTATATTGGAATAACATTTTTTTCCAATTATTTCTTGACCTGCATATTTAGGATTGAATAAATACATCGGTATCTTAGTTTTACCTTTCATAATTCTAGCAAAATATCCAGCACCGCTTGGATTGGGTCCAACCCCAATGATTCCAATCCCCCTTGGATGGAACAATTTATCAAGCTCATAATAAGTATCAAATGATGATAGCATGATTAAGTAATATAAAAAAATAAATAGATTATAGCAATCCTTTAGGGCCATTTTTATAAATCTCAAATGCCTCCTCAACAGTAACATTCTCATGGACTATTGCCCGTACAGCTTGAATCATTCCAATAGGGCTATCAGATTGAAAAATATTTCTACCCATATCTACGCCTACAGCCCCCTTATCTATTGCGTTTCTTGACATTTGTAGAGCATCTTTTTCAGGAATCTTTTGTCCTCCTGCTATGACAACCGGAACAGGAGCGATACCCGTAACTTGTTCAAAATCTTCACAATAGTATGTTTTTACCATTGTTGCACCCAATTCTGCCGCCATCCGGCTTGCCATTCCAAGATATCGTGCATCTCTCGCCATATCTCTTCCAACTGCAGTTACTGCTAATGTAGGAATTCCATATTCTTGTCCCCAATTGACTAGTTTGGATAAATTCAATAATGACTGTTTTTCATATTCTCCACCGACGAAGATGGAACAAGTCAATGCGGACACGTTTAACCTAAGTGCCTCATTAATGGTAACATTGATTTCTTCATTAGATAACTCCTTTAACATGCTCGCCCCCGCAGATACTCTAAGTATGATAGGTTTATCTATATTTGTAGGAACACAACTCCTTAGCATCCCACGTGTTAACATTAACGCATCTGCATATTCATATAATGGTTCAAGACATGAAAATTGCTTTAATTGTCCAGGAATATTGCCAAAATATCCATGATCTATTGCTAACATCACACAATGTCCTGATTTTGTTTGGATTATTTTATTTAATCTGTTTAAAAAACCCCAATCTCCAACTACATGTGTCATTTTGTTTCACTTCTTTAATTTCATGTTTAGTACTTAATAATTTTTTAATTAATTAATTTTTGAATCTTCTTATTTTTTACTAGTTTTTACTCAAATTTAAAATCAATTACTCACCAAGTTTTCTAAAAAACAAGAGAGAAAACCTTGTTTCATATAATATATTAAATATATTGGTGCTATAAAAAGTTTAGAAATTCTTCTACTTTCTTTCTAACTTTTCGCGAAGATTTTCTTGAATATCTTTGATCTAAGAAAGTTAATATGAGATTTAATCGAGAAATGTTAATTTTTGGTAAGCTTAGATTCTCAGAAAGGGTATTAATTAAATCTTTTTTATAAATTGCTTGAGTACCCTCAAGAATGTTTTTTATTTCCTCTGCTTCATTGATGAAATTCATAATTTCTTGTTTAATTATAAACAGTTGTTCATCATGATCGATCATTTCCATGGCTTTTCTAATAATAAATTCTTCAAATTTTAATTTTTCAACCCAAGGTGTTGAAAAAATGTTTTGATAAAAATCTATCAATAAAACTTTCCTTTTTCTTAGCTTTATTTTACCATATTCAGATTCATCAATAAAAATAATAGGATATGTAAAATCAAGGTACTTTTTTGGTAGATAACTATCAAGGAATGTATTTAATTGCTTTGAATCATCTAAATCCCATTCTTTTTTCAAGATATAAGCAGGATAATTGAATATTTTTGCGTGGATAAGACAAAATACACCATATAACCCATATTTTTTAATAGTTCGATTTAAAGTGAAATCTGATTGTTCATTCACCTCCTCACCGGAGGGAGGAATCTTCATGAGCATGTCTATTCGTTCATAACCCCTTACAATACCTTTAGTGTCAACAAAAGCAATGAATTGATGTTCTGGGCACACCGCTCCGAGTGGAACCTGAATTTTTATTGTTCCGTAAACACTTTGATTAAAAATGGTATCCGGTACTGAGATTTTTTTAAATGTGTGGCAAACCGGGCATATGAGCTCTAATTCTCGAGTCATTTTTTATTGAAAATAAATTATAAGTATAGTATATCA
>DXJM01000001.1 GCA_019057355.1 Promethearchaeota archaeon
TAAAAGAATTAAAAGATAAAGTAGAACATTTCATTAAAGAGGAGAAATATCAAGAGGTAATCCAAGCATCAGAAAAAATAATTGAATTGTCTAAAAAAATCAACGATAAAGCACTTCAGATAGACCAAGAGGAATTGATACGATCTATAAAAGAAAGACATGAGTTAAGAAGTCAATTCAAAGAAATTAAAGCAAGAGCAATTAATACAAGAGATGAATTTGAAACCTTGCTTGCTCAAAATAAAATCTTTGAAGCACATGAATTGATCAATAAATTTAAAGTAGAAATAGCCCGTAATAGTATTGATATGGTTGGCATTCCTTTTATTGAAAACTTAATTTTAAAAGAGGAAAATATCTGGCATGCCGCGAAATTAGATAAAGACAAGTTACTTAAAAAAATATCATGCTTAGAGGAGGAGTTTAAACACCTTTTTAAAATAGAAGATTACAGTAACTGCAAGAAGGTTCTTCATGAAGCTCTTGAAATCATTAATTCAATTTCAGACAAGGGACTAATTGAAAAATGGAATACCATGAATAAAAATCTTATAAGAATGGAAACAGAACATGAAGAAAAGCTAGCGAGTTTAAATAGACAAGTGTCTGATTTACAGGAAAAAGTTAAAAATAATCTGAAAAAGAATCATTTAACTGAGGTTATTGCCAATTGTAAGGAAATATTAGATTTAGCAAATAAAAATCAAAAACCAGAAATAATCAAGGAATATTCATCAATAATGGAGGATACCAAAAGAGAACTTGAGGAGACAAGAGAAATTATTAATTCATTAAACAAAGAAATTCTAACATTAAAAGAAAAAAGAAATTACAAAAATGGGATAAATAAAATAGATTTAATGTTAGAAGAAATAGAAGGCCCTGATTTTATCGATCAAAAAAAGGATTTAGAAAAATTAAAGAATGATTTGATTAATGAAAGGGAGGAATATATAAAAATTAAAGAAGAATTAAAGGTTTTAGAAGATAAACTTTCTACATGCCAAGAAAACCAAATGTTTAAAGAAGCATTAAGGATATGTGAAAAAATTATAAATATATACCAAGATCTCGGCAATGAAGAAAGAGTCCGGAAATACCATGAAATCCGCGAGGATATTAAGGATCATCATGACGAAGCGGTAGAAATCGTTAATTCAATAATTAACGATATAGTTCAATTGAAAGCAAAAGGAAAGTTAAATGAAGCCTTGACAAAGATAGACTCTATAATTGAGGATATCCCCCCTGATGAATTTCCCGGAGAAAATTCGAGGTTAACCATGATAAGAGACGAGTTGGTTTCAAAAAATGAAGCAATAATAAAATTTAACAACCAACTGAAATCTTTGGAAAGTGAGTTAACCAAAATTCAAAATGAAAATAATTTGCTTGAAGCAGTAAATATTTGTGAGAAAATTCTACAAATCTCAAGGGAGGCAAATAAAGAAGATATACTAAAAAATTATAATAAAATTCTACAGGAACTAAATCAGAAGATTGACAAGAAAAAAGAAAAGATTGATTCTTTGTTTGGAGAAATTCCAAAGTTAAAAGAAACACAAAAATTTAAGGAAATAATCAAAAAAATAGAATTATTAATACCAGAAATCCCAGAAATCATATTTTCCAATCAAGTAGAAGAATTTCTGAAAATAAAGAAAGAAACAAATTATGAAATTGAAAAAATAAAAAAATTCAATAAACGTATTGGGGAATTAGAAGAAAAAATTGAAAAAGAAAGGAAAAATAAAAATTTAAACATGGTAAAAAAATTCTGTGATGAACTAATAAGTCTTTCTAAAGAGAATAATAAAATGGCATTAGCTACAAAATACAATGATTTATTGAAGGAAATAAATGAAGAAATTAAGTCGGAAAAAATACAAGATATAAAAGGAAATATCGAGGATCTCAGCATTAAAGGAATCGAATCCTTGAATAATAGCCTTTTTCAAGAGTCTATAATATATTTTGAAAGGATAATTGACCTTTTAGAGAAAGAAAATGAGTGATATGGGGAAAAATTAAGAATGTCCAAGAATATTGATGATAAGCAGATAATCAATATTATCGCTGAAATTGATCGTTTGAAAATAATCCAAGCAAGACACATAACTGAAGGTAATCTTGAACAAGCATTAGAAGTATCAAACACCATATCAGACCTTGCAAAAAAGATTAATTCGCAATATATAATTGATGAACAAGAGGATTACCTTTCTATTAGAACTTTTAAAAAAGAAGAAGAACTAAAAGCTCAAGATATCGCATTGATTGGGAATGACCTTCTCAAAAATTTTAATGAAATGTTAGAAATAGGCCAAATTTTTGAAGCTCATGAACTAGTAAAAAATTTCAGACAAAAATACGATTCTCATTTTAATCTATATAGAATTCCTTCAGTAAGAGAATGCATTGAAAAAGATGAGATGATATGGAAAAGATATTTAATAGAACAAGATAATAAAGTAGAAATGCTGGAGGACTTAGAAAATCAATTTTTTAAATCAATTAAAGATAGTGATAATGCTAGTGCTAACCAGATAATTGAAAAAGCTTGGGATTACATATACAAACTGGAAGGACCAAAGAAAGATATTTATCTAAATAAATGGGGAACTCTTGAACATAATTTAATACAAGGTTTAAAATATGAAGAATATGAAAGGATTCAGAAGATTAAAAAAAGAGTAGAAAAAATCATTAAAGACAGCAAAAGTTTAGAAGAGACTTTACAATTTGATAAGGCAATAACCTTGTTAACAACAGAACTTAATTCTACCCAAATAAACGAGTTTTTAGAATTAAAGATGGAACTAAAAATTCGTTTATCTGATAGCCAAACATCAAAAACTCTTTTCGAAAACACGTATAATAATATTGAACATCTAAAAATCCAGTTTAAACAATGCCTTAAACAAGAAAGATTAGAAGAAGCCGTTAACCATTGTGAGGAGATCATTAAAATTGCTGAGAACCATAAAATAAACGAGATTACAGAAGAACATGAAATATTATTAAAAGATTTAAAAAGCGAGATAGCAAAAAAAGAGCTAAAAAAAGAAGAAAAAAAGAAATTTGACATTCTTAAGGAAAAGGTTTTGATATTAAACAAACAGGGATTGGAATCTTTAGATAACAATGAAATAATTAAAGCTTTAGATAAATATAAAACAATCAAAACACTCATATCCGATCATGTCAAGCAATAAACACCTATCTTTCTAAAACCAGCAATCTAATTTCATATTTTGTGCGGTACGTGCCAGGGATCTTTTTGGTTTTCGTGGCTTCCATTTTAAAAGTTTATTTTCAGGCAAGTATGGGTGCTGAATGAGGGTATATTCCGTGTAACGCTCTTGATCGTTTATCATTACTAACACGCTTCCAAAATGAGAGATGATTTTACCTCCCTTCGGTCGGAATGAGGAATAGTCATTTAAGGGAGCCGTTAACACGATTAATGGTTTTATTTTTTCGAGAATTTTCTTTATTCCACTTATTGCGCGTAATAAATCCTCAAAGTCCTGTTTTTCACGACTTTGAAATAAACTGGTAATGCCAGATATCAGAACGACTTTTACATGGTCTAAAGTCGCGAGTCTACTTTCTAAAAGCTCGACCATCTGATCCCACGTGAATGCTCGAGCGATGCTTATGTTCTCCAAGACTTTTCGAGGAGATAAATTCTTTGAAACTGCATATTTACTTATGTCATAAGGATTGAAACGATTATTTCCATCAATAAAAGAGGTTTTAACTCCTTCTCCTAATCCACCATTACTAATAGAACGTTGAACGAGCACTGCAGTTGACAGCAAGATACTTGTTGTTTTCTTCTTGTTTCCATATATCAAATAAATGAGATCTCGGTGGAAGCCCCCGGAGAGAAGTTCATCTAACGTTGAGTCTCCGCTTGAAACAAGTGGAAGTCTTGTTTTTTTTATAAAATCCTTAAAACCCGTATTAAACATGATCAAGTGAGGTAATTTTCCTTGACAATAAAAGGAGAATACCCTTATAGATTTCTAATATGCCGACATTATTTTCAAATTATTACGCGGGTAATGTCGAATCGTAACATTATGCTTTCATCAGAAATGGAGTTATTTTTAAATATAACAGTATTTTTTCCAGAGAGAGAGGTGGGTAAAAGTAAAACTAAATTTGATTTTATACGAAAACAACAATTTTTAAAGTTTAAATCATGATTTATTCATGATTTATCTTTTCTTGGTATTGAAAAAACAAAAAAAACACTTTAAATGACAATTTACAGTAAAAAATTCTGGAAAAAATCTTGGGATGAGGGATTACATGATTTAGATCCTTCAGAGTGGGAATCAATAGGAACTCTCCCCCAAGCTTTTAAAAATTCATTTGATGATTTTCCAGATAGAGTCGCTTTATCTTATTTTGGCGTAAAAATTACATTTAGGGATATCGATATGTATTCAAATCAATTTGCTAACATGCTCATTGAGAAAGGGCATAAAAAAGGTGATGTAGTAGCATTCAATCTTCCTAATGTTCCTGAATACGCTATTGGAATAGTAGGAGCCCTTAAAGCCGGATGTATTGTCACAAGCGTGAGCACCCTCCTTAGAGACATGCAAATTCAATATCAATTGAGTGACATAGCCGAAGCTGGCAAAAAAATATCCCTCTTCACTCTTGATACATCATGTTATAAAAAATTTCGGAAAATAGCATCTACTTTGCCCCAGTTGAAGTTAGTGATCACGTGTAATTATGGTGATTTCTTGCCTAAAAGCAAGAGAATTTTTGGAAAGTTATTTAAAATGATTCCAAAAGGCATGAAAGGTTATTTAAGAGATAAAGAAATCGTTAATTTTCATGAAGGGGTTATTGATATATACCCGACAACTCCAGTTAATATTAGTGTTGATAAAAATGATTTAGCATTCATTATATATACTGGAGGGACCACCGCCTTACCAAAAGGAGCGATGTTAACCCATAGTAATTCCCTTTCAAATTTATTGATTGTAAAAAAATGGTTAGGATGGAAGCGAGGAGAGGGAACAGCAATTTCAGCATTTCCGTTTTTTCATATAGCAGGACTTTTTTTCTGCGAAAGCTGCCTTTTTAATGCACAGACACAAATATTAGTACCCAATCCTCGTGACATTAATTATATTTGTAAAATATTGAAAAAATACAAGCCTTCGCTCATAGTGAACGTTCCCTCACTTTATCACTTATTACTAAACAATAGGAAGTTTAAAAAAATCGATTTCTCTAATTTGGAATTATGTATTACCTCAGCTGCTCCTTTCCCGGTTGAATCTCAGAAACAATTAGAAGCCATTATAGGCAAGGGGAAGTTACTAGAAGGATACGGAATGACAGAAACATCACCCATACTTACATTAAATCCATTACAAGGTAAGAGAAAGATGGGTACAATTGGTCTGCCAATCATGAATATGGAATTGATTTTAATGGATCCAGAGAGTGGCTCTACTGTTCCATTAGGAACTCCCGGTGAAATATGGGTAAGAGGCCCTCAAATCATGGAGGGATATTATAATAAACCACAAGAAACTCAAATCGCAATTGATGATGAAGGATTTCTGCATACAGGAGATATTGCAATAATGGACGAGGAAGGATATCTAAAAATAGTGGACCGAAAAAAAGACATGATAATTGTCTCAGGTTTTAAGGTATTTTCAAAAAAAGTTGAAGAGACAATATATCGATTCCCTGTTATCGAAAATCTCGCAATAATTGGGATACCAGATCCTGATAAACCTGGATCGGAAATGGTAAAAGCCTATATCAAGCTTGATCCTGTTTTTGAAATTAAAGTTACCAAAGATGAGTTAAAAAAAGAAATTATGATTTTTGCTCGAGAACGTTGCTCACCCTTTGAGGTTCCTAAAATAATTGAATTTGTTGAAAACTTGCCATTAACGCCTGAAGGACTTGTTGATAAGAAAGTACTTCGAAATTTATCATAGAATATAATCGTTCTATTATATCAATGGTAACTTACATAAGTTCATCAATACTTAATTTTTGATTTTTTTTATTATAATTCCCTTTTGTATTAAAAGTGATAAAGGAACTTTTTTAGCTATTGTTTATTCAAAACAATTTTTTGGAAATTTTATTAGCGAAAAAATTTACTTAAAAACATGATTGATAGAATTACTTCAAAGAGAGCTTTTTTTCAACCATCTCCACGATTATTGGGAAAATCTCACCAATTTTATCGTGTATGACAATTTCAGCTTGAGAATCCATGTAAGTATCTTGAATATTAATAATTACGAGTTTTGCTCCACGAGTAATAACCTTTGTAGGATAATAGGAAACAGGGGATACTTGTAAAGAACTTCCGAGAACGATTAATAAATCACATGTGTTGATTATCTCATCAGCTTGTTTGATTACATTAGTTTCTAACGGTTCACCAAAGAAAATGACATTAGGTTTTAATAATCCTCCGCATTCAATACACGTGGTGTCCTGACCAGCTAATATCTTGTTTACTAAATATGTTATCGGAAATATTTTTTGACAAGTCAAGCATTTTGCTTCATTAACGGTTCCGTGTAATTGAACTATAGTACATTTTGTTCGGGCTTTTTGGTGTAAATTGTCAATATTTTGTGTTAAAATCCCTTGTAGTTTTCCTAATTTATGTAACTTTGTCAGTGCTTTATGTCCCCTATTGGGTTTGGCTTTAAAAATAGCGAGCCCCACTTCTAACATCATGTTGAAGTAGTTCTGTGTATCTCCTACATAAGAACTAATATCTCCAAATTCATAGGGATCAATTCTTTCCCATAATCCCGTTCCCGGAGTTCTGAAATCCGCTATTCTCGATTCGGTGCTCATTCCAGCACCACTTAAGATAACAATATTATCTGAATCTATGATCAATTGAGCAACTTGTTCAAGTTTTTTTTTAATATCCATTTTCATATAATTTTTATTTAGTTGAGCTAAAATAAAAGTCTTTATTAGAAATACACTAAAATTTTGATAGTTTTCAATTTATATGGTATTATTTCCTATTAAATTCTTATAGCATTATAAGCATTTAATATTATATTTTCTAACATCACTTGATACTCTTGATTACCAAATATGAACGGGGTCTTGCTTCCACATATAGCAGATTGAATCAATATGGTGGCAAATACTTTCCATGATAAAGCACGATCGAAATAAGGAAAAATGATTAAATAAAGATTCCAAGAAAGCTAAAGATTTTTTTATTAGGAGCATTTTCTAAATAATAAAGAAATTCTTCAACTTAGATAGAGCTCTTGCTTTGGAAAAATGCAATATGTTAAGGAGCATTAATGGAATATCCAGCTTTTTCGTTCACAATGCCCTTCCGAATTGTGACTCACTCCAATAAAATAGAATATATTTAAAAAGAGAGCCTATTTTCGTAAAGATAAAAAAGTCATAGCCCTCTTTAATTTTTGCAATATCCTTAATGAGGGAAAAAAGAAGAAGAGCAAATCATCGTCGAGAAAGACGTTTTAGAGGTAAAACGTCGAAAATATTTTAAAATACTTGCCATATTCCTAAAATCTACTATAGTCAAATTTGATGAAAA
>DXJM01000016.1 GCA_019057355.1 Promethearchaeota archaeon
TATCGCAGGGAAGACTTTCTAACATTTACCGATTGTTTGGAAGCTCTATAATGATTGAGGAATTTCCCCATAATTTCTTCGTTTGAAGGGCGAATCATCTGAAAGAAAAACCTCTGCCAATTTGCTTTATTCGTCCGTCAGAAACGAGCACGGAAATAGTATCAAACACGGTATCTTCATCAATGCCCGTCATGTCCATGATCTTTTGGAGGTTTAAAGTTTTATTCTTGTTCGCCTTGAACAGGTTGAAGATAATCTCAAGCTCGCTTAAAATCCGCTTCTTATTCACGTGCAATTTTATTGCTTTTAAGGTTTCTTTCATCGAATTAATGATATTGGTATTTTTCAAGATCAGTTCTTGCTTCCTATCCAACTCCTTGATCTTCTTGATGATAACATCTAAAACGAATTGATTTAAATTTTGGTCCTGATTAAATATTTCAGGATGTTCAGCTTTTCTCATCTTTTCGCAAATCGCTTCTCTTATGAATTGAGAATAGTTCGTTTTGGGAACTATGCTCTCAACGTGTTTCTTTATTGCTTCTTTTTCTTCTTCCGAAAAGTACACTTGAATTGGTCTCTTTACGGAATTTTTACTATTAGCCATTATTCATATATCACCTATTTAGTGTAATTTTAATTTAGGTGCTGAAAAATACAGTTTTTCTGTATATTTACTGTATAAATTCTCTACTAGTATTTTAAAAATACCTTTTTAAATTCCTTGAGGAATTTTTCATCACCATGTGAATAGTAGCTAACATTTTCAGCACCTTTTTAAAGAAAAATAATGAACTGCTCAAGAATACATTACCTGGAGTAAATGTCATTCATCAGGAAATAGATTACACCGAATACGTCGATATTATTCAGGAACTCTCGAAGATAATAAAAAATGAAAGAGAAAAGGATGCTCAATGTCAAATCTATTTTAATGTTGGTGTTGGTTCTAAAATCACCGCGTTGAACGCATCAGAAGCATCCAAACTATGGAATTGTGAAACCTATTACATGCATTCCACGCATTATAACCCCAAAACCTTGCCGCGGCACGAGGGTGAAATGATCCTTAAAAGACCGCTAGTATTTCCAATCAAAAAACCGAAAACCATTTTCATCCAGGTCCTAAAAGCTATTGAACAGATGATGGAAAAAAAATATGAAAACAAGGAGGTCGAGAAAACCTCAAAATTCATCTACAAAAAGGATTTATTGGAAACGTTAATAGAAAATGACATCATCAAATTGAGGTGTAAAAATGAGGATTACAGGAAAGAACGTTCGAGCTACTATGCGAGACTAAATCAAACTTTTTTAAATCCCTTATCGGTAGATCTGAAATACATAGAAATCTCAGAAGATAGACGCAATAAAAAGATTTATTTAACACCTGTCGGTAAAGAAATACTCAACATCTTTAGATATTTAATTTAAAAAGAACGTGAGGGAACCCAGATGGATCTTGGATGGAGATTAGACCCACTCGTTTTTATCATTTGGAAGGGGTCAGAAAACAGATCAAGCTCCGTAAAAAACATCTATTTTATAGAAAAGGTAATCAATTGGATGAGGTTCCTTGATAAGAAGGGGAAGATAACAAGTATAGTATCCCGCATTTTCAAGAACAGGAGAGTAATGGTGATACTAATACCAAAAGGGGCTCAATTTTCAGAAATGCCCGAGTTGTTAACCTTGTTAAGTTGTAGAATTTTAAAAAGAATGGTTTGCATGATCAATCACAAGCATTAGGGAGATATGTAATCGTCTTAATTATCGCCCTAGATGTAAAATTCATAAAAGACCGAAATCAAATAAGAAAAGAGTGATAAAATAATGGCAAGAAAATCTTTCACGGGAAGTTATTGTCTCTTGTTCATATTATTGTGCATAGGAATCGTTCCGGGAATCCTTTATTTTCTGATCGCACGCAGGGAAGTTGGCGGGGGCAGCTCCAAACAAGTTCTAAACCAAAATATCGTCATCCAGCAACCCATTTCAGAACAACAGAAATCGTCACAATATTGCCTTCAATGTGGCTCACCTATCAAGGGTAATTTTTGTGAAAATTGTGGCACCAAAATAAATTAGAAACGAGAACAAGAGACGCATGACGTGTGAATTAAGCATTGAACTAAAGGTAAAGGCGTTGTTTGTTGTAATCTTGACTACACTCGGGCATTGTAATTCATTATATATAAAGCAAAAATATACTTTATTTTATTTTTTTTTTATTTCAAACAAAAAGAGACATGGAATAAAATGAAATTCATGAGTAATCCTAATGAACTTTACATAACAATTTTGAGAATTTTAAGAGAAGCAAAAAAGGAATTATACCTCGTGAGCCCTTTTACAAGATTTGAGAATTATGATAGTTCTTTAAAAGTAATTAAAGATAATATCATTAAAACAAGGAATTAGGGTTTAAAAATTAATATTATCACGTGAGGAATGGATCTAAATGCTCTAAAAAATAATATTAATATCATAAGAGAGTTCTTTTTATTTGATGAACACATTTACATTGTTCCTTACTTACATTCAAAAATTTATTGTAATGAATCAGAAGTTTTTATAGCATCATTAAATTTGACCATCTCATCGCTGTTTAATCAAAATGAGGAATCAGGTGTTTTATTAGGAGTAAATTATTCCGAAGATTTGAACGAGTTTTACAGAGTAAATTCTCATGTGAAATAATTAAAATTAATAGCTTGTTGATTTTAGATTTTCAATTATCAGGCAAGAAAGATTTCAATAAATAATGGAGAGTTGAAAAATGTGTTTTGTTTTCTTCTAAAGAAGGGAATAATTTTTAATATTTCATTGAATATGTTAAAATAAAGAGCCTTCATAAATAAATAACACTTCTTAGACAGATTCTATAATTATGACGGAAAATGACAATTTAATAAAACAATTCGAAGCTGAAACAGGAAAGAATGCAATATGGCGTGGTCAAGAAACAAAAAATTTTATAAAATGGAAAAAGGAAAAAAGTGGCAAGCATTTAAAAACTTCAAGTAAGATTGGAACGGTTATTTCATCCCAAAAGCAAATATCTTTAAATAATATTCTTGCAAAGTTAACCGAATTTGAACAACGTTTGATTAGACTTGAAGAAACTGTTTTTTCATCCAAAAAACAGCAAGGGACACAAACAATTTCAGATGACCATTTTTTAAGAATAATAAATGCAGTGTATAATTCGATTGATAATAAAATGGCTGATTTTGTACAAATATCTACTCTGACAGAAAAGATTAAAGAATATGTTTCTTGGTCTACTGAAAAAATTCATCATGAACTTTATCGATTGTTTACTGAATATAAAGTTGACTTACAACCAGGAAAAGGAGAGAGTTTAGAGTCGGATGGAAAATTATTTGTATGGTTTAAATTAAAATAATTAATAATCTCAAATATAAATTTTAGGTATGATGCGCGGAACAGAAATCTTGGATAATTGGCGGAACAGAATCAACGAAACATTATTGGATAAAGAAAATGAAAATCCTTTTCCAAAACCTCCAATCGCTACAAATTTCTATAATAATCCTCCTTTATTTTGTTATGGTCGCGATCAACAAATAAATGACATAACAAATGAGATAATCCAAAGTATTAAGTCTTTCGAACCAAGATTAATACAGGTCTTAGGTAAGCAAGGTATTGGTAAATCAACACTTATTTGCTGGACTACTCAAAAATTGAGTAAGGACCATTTGCTCCCCATCGTATATTTAGAAACTAGTGGTCAACCCGAAGATTTTAAAATGAAATCATTGTATCGACAGATTATATCGAAGATAGAAAAGGATCCCATTAACGAGAAGTTAATATTACATTCTATTCAACGTTTTATAGCTACTTTTAAAGATTCAGGTGGTATATTGTATGAGAACTTGTATAATAAGTTTTCTGGAGAAGATATAAAAAATATTCTTTCTGATAGTGAATTCATTAAAAAAAAAATAGTAGAGATTTCCTTTAGTCAAAAACTTATAGATCTTTTAAATAGCAATGCAATGCTCTTGCAAAATCTCATCCCTATTGATCTAACTTTTCTTGTGATTTTTTGGAAAGCACATGTTCAAAATCCTGAATATATACCATCTAAAAATGCCTTCAAAGGAAATGATGCATTTAAAGGGTTTAATATTCAGACTGATGGAGATGCTTCAAAATATATCGATGAGTTTATTGAATTAACTAGATGGTGTTTTAAAAATGAAACTTCTCTTATTATTATATTCGATCATTTGGAAGCGGGGAGTTCGGAATTAAAAGAGCAAGTATATTCGAATTTATTTTCCTTATTGCTAAATCTTCGCCAAAAAAAATATCTCACCATATTTTTATCGGGAACGATGGATGCATACAATGAAATTTCCCAAGTTTTACAAGAAGATCAAAATTTACAGTTGGATAATTGGTCAAAAACAATTCCTCTTACTAGTTTAGGAGCTGATATCATTATAAGTATTATCAATCAATATTTTGCGAATTTTTGGAATAAATTTAATTTTAGACCTCCACCAGATTATTCTCTTTATCCTTTTGGTTCGAATAGTATTAAATACTTATATGAAAATAATGGACAGGATCTGAGAAAAACCCTAAGAAATCTATATGAATTAATAGAAACATATCGTAAAGAACAAAAAATTAAAAGAGTTGATACTTTTTTTGAAGCATTTAAAAGTTTTCGTAAAAGAGAGGATGTAACATTATCTTATATTGAACAGCGAGAACTTGCAAAGAAGCTTCTTGATAGCAAAACTCAAGATAAAAATCGCTCCACTTCAGTTGAAACTGCTTTATGTAAATTTTTCAATGTACTTAAATCGCACCACGATTATGATTTTCTTACAGATGTTAAGCATGAACCTCCATTAGGAACCTCTAAAAAAAAACCAGATGTATTTTTAGAATTTTTTGGTAAGCAAGGATTAGAATATGTTAAAAAAGTCGGTATTGAAGTAAAAATTTACCGAAAGGGTGTTGAAATTGATAAAAAGGATATTAGAAAAACTTATATTCTTTTAGAAGAAAAAGCGGTTGATTATATTATATGGATTACAAATGTTCCCTTAGATGTTAGATATCGCTATAAAATTGCAGAAGAATTAAAATCAAATCTCGGTAGAATTGCCCCATTGGACGAGTTTGAGTTTTCATATGTATCTTTTCTAGCTTATTTTGAGCAAATATTCGGAGTAGAGCCAAGTGTAGAACAAGCAGAGTATATTTTAAAAAAAATTGATTTATCACCTTTTGATATTAAAGAAAATTTAATTTTTTTACCAAAAATTACAGAAATTCCAAGCTTATCAAAACCAAAGATCCCCGATCTTACTTCTTATATTCCTTCAAGTACCCTTCAATCTCCAAATACCCCAATCCCTCCAATAAATATTCCAGAAGAGAATGCTAAACCAAAAACTCAAAAAATTTCGATTGAAATTGGATTAGAGCAGATTTTAAAATCAATCAATCAATATATAGAGTTAAAATCAAAAGAAGTAACAAAAATAATTAGTGCCCATACTATAAAAGCTGTAAAAGAAGACTTGCATTTAGACGGGCAAGACTTGAAATGGGATGAAGATATTTGGACCCATGCAATTGATATCAGCCAGAAAGCAGGATATAAAACTACTCCAAAAACAATCACTTTCAAATAAAAAACATAAGGGGTATAAATGATCAAGCATAGCCGTTCCATTAATTTCTTGAACGTTAACTTTCATGGTTGAAGGAATTTTTTGATCGAGATGGGTTTTTTTTTCATGATACTCCTTTAAATTTTTGACGTGCCAAGACCTTTACTCTTTCTTTTCCCTGATTCTCCTCTTTCCTCCAACCAAGTACGGTGTTAATTTAATTCGGGAAGGACAGACATAAGAACACAAGCCACATTCTATGCAATCAACAACATGTAATTTGTGTAAAGCTTTAACATTGCCCTTTTTCTCAGCTTCCATGATCAACTGCGGATAAATAAAAACCGGGCACACGATATTGCAGTATGCACATCTAATACAAGGGAGGGGGTTTACATAGGGATCCCGCTCTTCTCTGGTAAAAGCCGTGATTCCCGAGGTTGCTTTCAAGATGGGAAGGGAAGGGTCGGATACTAAAGGGCCCATCATTATGGAGCCAAGGACGTATCTTTCGAATTCTCCTGATGACATGCCTAGAAAACTAAGGACATGGTTGATCGGTGTTCCCATTCGAACCCATAGATTTTTTCCTCCTGTCTTTTTGGAATAAAAGGTGAGCCCGCGAGATATCAAGGCTTCTCCATTATAGACCGCTCTCGAAATGGCAAGTGCAGTTGCAATATTATGGACGACAACCCCCACATCAGGAGGAAATTTTCCAGAGGGGATTTCTTTATTCAGTACCTCTTTTACTAAGAGTCGTTCACTTCCAACGGAATAATTGGGTCGAATTCTGGCAATAGTTATGTTATTCTCCCTCAAAAGCTCGTCAAATTCTGGTGTTTGACCTTCTTTCGTTCTTGAGGCGAAGGTTATGTGGGTAACATCGAGTATCTTGGCGATCAATAGTATCCCATTGACAACTTCTCTTGATTTTTCCACCATTAGTCGGAAATCGCAGGCAATATTTGAGTCACTTTCCTTGGCATTGATGATGAGATGAGATAGTTTCTTGTTTGGAGTTAACTTCACGTGGGTTGGAAAGGACGCGCCACCCAGTCCAACAATACCAGCCTCTCTTACTCGTTCTACTAGTTGTTCTTTTGACACGTCGTTAGGATTTAGGGGGGATAAGGAAGAGTTCTGCCCCTCGCTTGTTGTTTCTATGATCACTGCGTTTTCTTCTTCTCCAGATAAGGGATGGCTCAATTTTTTAATAGTTACGATTTTCCCATCAACAGGACTATGGACGGGCACTGACCAGGGGTCTCCCTCGTTAATTTCCCCGATTTTTTGCCCGCATTTAACAGGATCACCGGGTTGCACGATGGGTTTGGTCTCACGACCGACATGTTGCCTGAGAAACAGGACCATTTTTTCTGCCGGAGGGACTATCGTGAAAGGATCTCCAACAGCAGTTTTCTTCATGCTAATATCGACTTCAAAGCGGCCCCTTTCTTTAAAATTATAATCGTTTTTACGATGAGCAACCATTATGTTATTTACCTCCCTTAGATTCTCTATGACCATACGGTTTTTTGAACCCGACCTTGTCAAGGAAGGGGGTTGCTATATTTAAAAGGACCAGTGCGATGATCGATCCCCCTAAAACATTAAAAAGTTGTAGGATAAAGGTCAAGATCGCGAGACTAATTCCAAAGAGATATTGGGATTTTCCGGGCATGGGAGTAGACTGGGGTTCCGTTGCCATGAAAAAGACCATGAAGATAAAGCTTCCAGTAAATACGTGAAATGCGATTCTCAATAGAATATCTCCTCCAGTAAGGAGAGCAATGGTTATTGACAAGAGCGTCATGGAAATTAAGGATGAAACAATGATCCTCCATTTATATCTAAGCCAATACGCCCCTATTGCCCCAACAATGAGCACTAATATTCCACACGCTCCGCCGATCCAACCATGTGTCTGCCAAAACATCAGGCTCTGGGTTGCTGGAAGTCTAATTCCTAAGAATGGTAATACAGCCCGTTGGAATATCCACATTGATTCTATAAATCCTTCATTAGTAAAAAGGTTTAATTCTAAGTGGTGAGGATGAAAAATCATGCCAGTACTGAGAGGATTTTCAAAAAAAAGCATTATAGAAAGCAAGAGAAGTAAAAGAACTTTAGCAGCCGCGGCAGGATTCAGATATTTTCTCTGAAAATACTTACCTTGCCCGTATTTGAATACTAAAATGGTTATGAATGCTACCCCTGCGGTTACCTCAAATGTAGAAGCAATAGGCATGGAAAGCCCAACAATCATTCCTGCAACCATCGGCGATGTCGGCGATTCGTAAGTAATGCGGTAACCCTTCCATTTTTGATAAGAATGGATCAGGTTATGCACGATGAGAACCGTGCCCAAAGCAGTAATGATATGAATAAAAGCATTTACCCCCATGATTACTACCGATGCAAAAGCGATTATTGACAATAAAAAAAACGTTTTTAGCATCAATTCATCTTTCGTAAATCCCATGTAAAGATGTGGGGGTTGAACCACCTGGTATTCTTTAAATTTAACTTCATCAGTATTCATGATTTAAAGAAATCTCTTTTAATTTGATAAATGAGGGTATATCGCATTACATTTATATTCTATAATTTTTATTTATTAATCGTCTATTTATAAAAAATGTATCCTTTTTTATTGCTAACATTTAAGAAAAAACATGGATGGTGTAATCCATCAAACTAAATGACATGGAATCAATTTATTAGAGACTTAGAAAAAAGGTGAGCCTCTATTTCTTCAATTGTTTAAGATATGTTATCGTCGCCTCAATCAAGCCCTCTTTCGACTTGCTCTTTATTTTCCAGGGTTCCGTGAGGGCGCGCAAGTTTTTCAGGGAGAGTCTTTCCATATCATACGCCAGATCCTCGGGCGAATCGTCCGCTAACCACTCGCTTCTGATCTCATCGATGTTCTCGGGAGTGATTTCCAGTGCGACTTTTTCATGACGTACCGACTTCTTGAATGACGTTCTTAAGAAATTGAACTTGTTGATCACCTGCAAGAGCTGGGTTTCTTTTCCTTCCTGCAAGATCAATCCGTTCAAAAGCGGGACGATCTTGCCCTTCTGAGCAGGCAGGGAGAGCAAGCACAGGTCTATTTCATCGATCACTTGTTTGAGGTCATTTACACTCATATCCTTGAGTTTTTCTTCAATGCCGTGGTCTTTTTGCCTGAGTGCGAGTATTTTTCCTTGAAATTGCGATACAAGCTGTTCCAATTTTGTCCCGTCATAGGCAACGTGGTTCTCGCTCACGTCGTTCAAGATGAGCCTTAACGCCGTGATTATGTCATTTTTTCCCAAGCATCAACCACCATTGTTCTCAATTCTAATACTGCTAAAATTGTTCATTGTATTGTTTTTAACGCTATTGAAAGTAAATTAATAAAGATATATTAAATTTTTCATATGGAACTCCATTACTTGCGTTGATTTGAGCGCGCTCATGAATTTCACGTTCATGCGTTCATGATTTAAAGATAAAAACACGCGAGCACAAAAAACAAATAGCACCATTCATTAGAATAAATTAGTACTAAATCCGTGATAGATGAATGACGAGTGGCAAAAATATATGGGACGGGCATGAATGGACCAGTGAAGCACGGGAGGTCCTCGAAGGAATCAAGTTGTTTCCCGAAAATTCTAGGATCATCCTTATCGTGAGGCATTCCCACAGGTTGGATGCGAAAGACCTAGCTGAAGGATCTCAAATGAGACTAACCCCACTGGGACATGAAGTGGCATCCCAGTTCGGAGCATTGCTTCCAAAAAACCGCCACATAAGGATATTTCACAGCATTTCGCCTCGCTGCAAGGAAACCGCGGATGACATCTTGAAGGGATTTGAAAGCATTTCAGGAGAGGGTGAAATAAAGGGTTCTATCGAGCCATTGTACAAGATCGGGGGGGATTTTGAATTCTT
The DNA here is from genome assembly GCA_019057355.1 of Promethearchaeota archaeon. Lineage (GTDB taxonomy): Archaea > Asgardarchaeota > Lokiarchaeia > Sigyniarchaeales > SOKP01 > FT1-020. Next base: position 9,612 of record DXJM01000016.1, read on the forward strand.
TAAAAAAAAGATATTTATGACGCCTCCCCCGAAGTTCATAAATCGCTGGGCGGCTGGACATTATCCTCCGGGCTTGTTAACCCCGTTATCCGTATTCAGCCAAAGGGCGGCGTTTACAATTTGGAAATTAGCGGAAGATGCACCCTCGAGCGGTATTGATCTCCACGTAACGCACGATTTTATCGTGATGGGATTGCGATTTGGATGGTTTGGTATCGGTCCTTCAAGAGAGGGAGTATCCTTTTTGGGAGGGATTGTCATGGCACTTGACACGAACGCAATAACCTTATTAGATGGAAGAAAAGTGATTTCCACCGAAATTCCGTATTGGTGGGCAAACATGTGCTTATGAATTTAAAAAAAATAATGTAATGATCTCTCATTTTGGCTAAAATTAACTAATTTTTATAATCTATAGATGGAAACCTTAATTGAAGTGATGTTCTTTATCTATCGAATATCTATTTTATTATAAAATTTGAGATAGTATCTGTCCAAATTTCATTTTAATATAAATAATCTTTTTCACAATTTCAACCCTAATTTTTTCTGTATTTCTTGCTTTAACACTTTTATAGTCGTTATAATAGTTCAACTGGAGCTATCATGCTGATTTGTCTCAGAGCTCTTGAATATGATAGAAAAAAAAATGAAAAACTGTTAGCGAATGAAAAAATATCATTTAAAATGGTATTACTTATGTATACAGATCAAATTTAAATATTCTCAATTGTATATATCTCATATATGAGATTGATATTGGGTGCAAACGCTCTTATATACTTAGTTAAAACAAATTTAGCACAAGAATTTTTTAATTTAGCTGAGGATGAATTAATCATTGATAAGAGCGTCTATAATGAAGTCGTAGAAATGGGAATGGAAAGTAAATATCCAGACGCGTACAATGCGAAGGATTTTCTCGAAAAGAACCAGGTCCCCATAATACCTGTAGAAATCGAATCAGAATTGTATAAATTCAGAGATCCTGGGGAAGCTAGTTGTTACATTTTGGCTAAAAAAGACGGAGCATGTATTAGCTCAGACATAAGAGCGAATAAAAAATTTAAGAACCTAAAAGTTGCATTCATGGAATTGGACACGTTTTTTTATCATCAGTTTTTAAAAAAAAGAATTGATAAAAAGAGATTTATTAATATTCTTAATGATCTTAAAGAGGTAAATGGCACTTCTTCTAATAGAATCTCAGTATTTTTAGAATTAATTTCAAATGAAGGTGATTTACATGAGTAAAACTATAAGCACGAGGATAGATGAGGAGGATGTAGAAAAATTGGAGAAAATTGCAGCAAAAGAAAATATTGATCGTTCAGCTCTGATAAGGAAATTCATTTTGCAAAAGGTAAAAGAATATGAAATAGCGGAAATGATAAGATTATATCAAAAAGGTATCGTTAGTTTACAAGAAGCAGCTTCGCAAGTAAATGTATCTCTTTATGAAATAATGGAACATGTTCAAAAAGAAAATATCCATCCACCAGACCAAACTAAGGAAGAAATAATTGCTGAAATTGAGGAATCTAAAAAATTTTTCACGTAATATCTTAGAAAAAAAGGATTCATTCTCATGAAAAAAACCTAACATTATTGCCTTTTCGAATTATTTCCATGAATTCTTTTAAGCCCTCAACTTTTTTATGACTTAAGGGCATGATTTATTATTAAATTCGAGAGTACCTTATAGATTTTCATTAAATATCTCTATAAATCCACATTATTCAAAATTTGAAGCTAAAATTTGAAAATATCATGTCATCCAATTATAGAAAGGAGCCATTTAGAGATGACTTTTGCAACTTCAGCAAGTTTTCCTGTAAATCCATGGTCGGTATTTGAAATCTCTTCCAGCGTGCTGCATGTAAAAAAATTTTTTAACTTTCGAGAATTTTCAATCGGGATGGTTTTATCGTCCGTTCCATGGATGATTAAAACGGGAATGTTGATCTCCGTGTATTTATTGTTTGTTCTTACCGCAGGTGCTAATAAAACTAAGGCTTGGCAATCTTGATATTTTAATTGATAATCAACTACAAGTCGCCCTCCTAAACTTTTCCCGATTAATATTTTAACTGGAGTTTCTTGCCCTTTTGAAAATAATTGACTTTCATCAGCTACTTCTAATTCATTGGCTTCATAATAAATCTTTTCTAATTCAATTTTAATTGCATTGAAAAGATCTTTAGCTGCTCCTGGATTAGCACCTGGAATTAAAATTGCTGTAATTTTTGATTTTTTTTCCATTTTTAGCTAAACATGACGTATCTATAATTAAACATTGCATTATAATTCATGTGTTAGATATTAAATTGATAATTAATTTATAAATCTGATTTCTCAAAAATAAAATCGTCCTATTTTTCTCCCAGCGATGATTCTTGACTTTTAGCTAAGTGGTGTAGGGGTGAATCTTGTTAATTTGGACCATCATGTTTTCACATTTTGGGCTGCATTAATCCCAAAATCCAAGCTTTTTAAAAAAAAATTCCGAGCACCCCTTTTTTTTCATATTTGAGCATTAAAGAGGTTCTAATCCCCATAAAATACCTTATAACTATTTTTGGTGAGAAATAAAAATCAAACTTTTTTAAAATCAGCATATATTTAAATGTATGTTTAAACATATACTAACTCATGGCATCAAAAACTTTAACAATTACAGAAGAAGTATATAATCTCTTAAAATTATTAAAAAAAGAAGATGAAAGTTTTTCAGAATTACTGAGAAGGTTAGCAATGCAGGTAAATGGTCAAAAATTAGAAGAATTTTTTGGTTCCTGGGAAATGAGCGATCAGGAATATGAAAAAATTCAAGAAACAGTAAAGTTAAATCAAATTCCCTTTAATGAAGAAAAGAGGAAATTAGATTGATTATTCTTGATACGAATATCCTTATCAATATATTAAGGAAGGAAAATCGTGGAAAACAATGGAAAGATTTTCTCAAAGATAAATCCATAGCTTTCACTACCATTTCTGCTTTTGAACTATTTTTTGGGGCAGAACTATCAGAAAAGCGAGAACAAAATATGAAAGCAGTACAAGGATTAGTACAACAATTTCCTGTTCTTGCTCTTTCATTAAAAAGTGCTTATCTCGCAGGTATTATATATTCAGGTTTACAAAAAAAAGGACTAATGTTTGAATTAAATGATATCTATATTGCAGCAATTACTTTAGAACATGATGCGGAATTAGCAACAGATAATATAAATCATTATCAACGAATTTCACAATTAAAGATTATAAATATCTAAAATAAACATGTTAAATCTTAATTTTGAGAAAAATTATTAATCTTCCTAAAGATATCCAGTCAGCGGTGGTTTCCCGTATCAAAGTTCTTTGCGGTATGAAAATTGACGAAACCCGCCTTCCCCAAGA
>DXJM01000017.1 GCA_019057355.1 Promethearchaeota archaeon
CCTTCTCTCTCCTTTTTAAATTTCATGATAAGTTTAAGAATTTCTTTTGGTGATGGAGATCCTTGACTTATACGTTTGTTTAAACAAGATTCAAGATTCTTAATCGAATCAATAAAACTATCAGGGAACTCAATCTTTTTTTGTTCTATTTCATATACAGCTTGTTGGATTTTCTCTTTATCCAATAAGTCCCTTGGATTTTGAGCCCTCTTGACAACTAGAGCAATGATTTTATGCGCCTGCCTAAAGGGGATTAGATAGTCTTTTACTAACATTTCAGCTATATCCAAGGCTAAAATATAGCTCTCCTCTATGACAATTTTTAATCTATCAGTATTTATTTTAAGTGATGAAAAGATTCCCTTAAATATTTCAATAATGGAAAATGTTGTTTCAAATGAGTTTTTTAATAACATTTTTAATTCTTGAAAATCTCGAAAATACCCTGAAGGAATTGCTTTAATTATTAAAGAGGCCGTAAATGGATTTGCAATCACTTTGGATGATTTACTTCGAATTAATTCAAGGCTATCTGGATTTTTTTTCTGAGGCATGACACTTGAGACCGAACAATATTTATCATCGATCTCAACGAAATCAAACTCTTTACTCGACCAGAGAATTAAATCTTCTGCAATTCTAGAAAATTGAATTGAAATCAGGGATAATAATGAGAGCGTTTCAAGGATGTAATCTCTCGAACTAATAGCATCAATAGAATTTTCGATTACCCCCTCAAAACCTAATAATTCTGCAGTTCTTTTTCTATCTATACTTATACTGGTTCCTCCAATTGCACATGCTCCAAGGGGATTTAGATTGACCCTTTTGTAGATTTCTTCAATCCTATCTATGGCCCTTAAAATTTGTGAAATATAACCGTTAAGATAATGAGAAAAGTTTCCTAACTGCCCTCTCTGGAGATGGGTGTACAAGGGCATAAAATTATGTATTGCGTTTTCTGAAAGAATAATTAAAACATCAATAAATTCATATAACTCACTTTCTAATTTGTTTAATTCATTTCTAATTTTCAATCTCATATCAGCTGATATTTGATCATTTCTTGATCGTCCAGTATGAATCTTACCACCTATATCCATTCCTATATCATTAATGACACATTGTTCTATGAAAGGGTGAATATCTTCAAATGAAGGATCTAAAACTAGTTTTTTATCAATTACGTTATTTTTAATTTTTTCGAGAGATAGTAAGATTTGTTTTATTTCGGATTCATTGAGAAACCCCTGTTCATATAGCATTAGATTATGTGCTTCTGTCCCAATAATATCTTCTTCAGCAATCCATAAATCTTCTTCTAAAGAGGATAAAAACCGGAGAACGTTTCCTTCAAGTTGACCATCCAACCGGAATCTGTAAAAATCCTTTCCCATATTCAATCTCCAAATTTCTATAGATATATTTTTAATTTGTTTATTGCATAATGATATATGGTTATTAATTTTAACTTTATTCTAATTTTAATCTTATTTTTAAACATGGGAATTTTGCGTATTTATTAATATTTCACAGCACCCTTATCAAAGAATCATGTTAAATTAAACATTATATAGCATTTTATTCACTCATTTCCTTTCATTTTCAGAGGTTTTTTGAAAATAGAGAGACAGTTCCTTCCATTTTTCGTAATTTTCGCAATAATTTTCTCCATCTTCTATATGAGCATTGCTTCTCATGCAATAGTGATTATTTTGATTTATTTTTTTTCTAAAAAATATTAAGAATTTATTCAGGTATTTGCATCTTTTCCAGGAATATTTAATTTCTTGTTTTAAGAGTTCCTTATTACCTGTATTTGTCAAGAGGTTCAAGCTATCATTTTCTCGAGTTTCTAATGAGGAATTACCTGTAGTATTTAAAATTTTATGGTTATTTTGTAATAATTCTTCATCTGTTAACCAACTTCTCCGTATTAAGGGAGCCTGGAGCACAAAAGGCTTTTCAATGGAATTTACTCTCATAATACATTGCCCTTTTTTCAATTCTGAAAGGTATTTTACTTGCCAATCTTGCAAGTTCAATAGTTCTTTCATTAGATCTTTTTGCAAGTGAAGTTGAAATGCAACAAGCACCCCGCAATTTGCCAAGATTTCCTTTGAAATATTAGGACGCGTGGCTAAAGAAATCAAACATTCTCCCGTTCCCCTCAATAAAAGAGCGATGTCCTCGATATAGGATGTTCGTTTTGTACAAGAAGATAGTTCTTGAGGAGCAAAATATTGAGCATCTTCGATTATGGTGAGATGTCTGATTCCATTATAATCTTTACTTCCATCACCCAAATTCTTATCCCAAAGATATTTCAAGAGCATGTTCAGAAAAAAGAGAGCATCTTCTTTTTCACCACCCAATTTAATAATAGAATTTAAATCAAGAATCACATTGTGCTTGAAAAGATCATTCACTTTTATACCTTTTTTTTCATCGAAAACATGTTTAAGCGTTCCGATGTAATACCTCCTTATCCTGTTTTGTATGGCAAGCACGCTCTTTTGGATGGTTATATCCCTTTTATGATCTTCTTCCAGGTAACGAATTGACAATTCGTCAAATTTTTTCCAAGACCTATATTTTTCGATAGGTATGATTCTGTTTAAAATATCCACGAATATACGCTCCATTTGAGGCGTATATTCCACCTTTTCAAGGAGACCTCCACTTTCAAAGATTTGATACACGCGCTCTGCATGAATTCGGGGATTACTTCCTTCTGGATCGAAAATATTGATTGAAAAGTTAATTCCTGGCTTGAGTATTAACAAATCCTTTATTGTTCGTTGTAAATGATGGTATTCCCCCTTGAATTCTGTTAGAAGGAATGGAATGTTTCCATGTTTGGATGAAAAGTCGAGCAAAAAATATTGCATAAAATTACTCTTTCCCGTTCCTGTAATCCCCGTGATGAACATGTGTTGAGCTAAATCATCCATGTTCAAGTAAAAGTCTTGCTTTTGCTTGTTTTTATTTAAAACTCTTCCTATTTTAATGGATCCCCTTGATTTCCATCGTGAAGGAGGATCTAAAGAAATTTGTGGGTTATTATTTAATTGAAGAGCGTTATAAAACAAGATAGTTGAAACCATCCATGTAGCAATTGATAGAATTAAAAAACTTATGGAATTAATGCCTTGATAATTTTTATAGTTCCTAATCACGTCAAATCCTATTAAAATAGAGGAAACAATCATTAAAGCTACAATGAAACAAATGGCATATTTTTCTTTCTTAAATGCTTCTATCATGCTTCTTTTTATTAATACCTGCTTGTAAATATGGAGCATGCCTGAAATTAATAGAAAAATTAGTGAATAGATGAAATTGAAGATTGAATGGAACATTTTATCATTATTTTGAAAAAAATGATTTAAACTTAACATAAAATTATGCTTGAAAAACTTTAAGAATTATATATTTGTATCTCGAGGAGATAATATTTAATTCTTCTTGGATGCCCTCATCGGAGTTCCCACTTTTTTATTTTTCCTAATTTGTGCATTTTCGCTTAAAAATAAAATTATAAATATTATCTAGAATTGTGACATTGTATATATTGACATGTCTAGTTCGTAGTATTTTTAACTATTTTAAATTATATTTCGAATGCCTAAAGACCATTCAGTCATATTTTTTTCAATCTATAGTAAGAACGATCTTTTTGAAAAAATATTTTGACCTCAGTAAACGCATTGAAAGAAATTTGGGCAATTTGAGGTACGCATCCATAATTTATTTGAGGTTTAAAATGAAAATAAATAATATTTTTAGACTTTAAAAGTATATTTTTATATATGACATTAATTATTGGTATCGTTGGCAAACCCAGTAGCGGGAAAAGTACTTTTTTAAACGCAGCATGTTTAACAGATGTGAAGGTTAGTGAATTGCCTTTTACTACAATCGATGCAAATAAAGGGGTAACTTATGTCAAGACAGAATGTGTTTGTAAAGAATTAAATGTAAAAGATAATCCAAAGAATTCTCAATGTATTGAAGGTTTTAGATTCATTCCAATAAATGTTTTAGACGTCGCAGGATTAGTTCCTGATGCCCATAGAGGTAAAGGACTTGGAAATAAGTTCCTAAACGACTTGGGACATGCTGATGCGTTGATACATGTATTGGATATTACAGGTTCCCTTGATAAAACGGGTAAGCCCGTTTCTTCAGGAAGAAATGATCCATACGAAGATATTATATTTTTAGAACATGAAATTAACATGTGGTATAGAGACATAATAAATAGAGAAGATTGGAATAAATTTAAAAGAACTTTCGCAGGAAAAAAGAAAGAATTTATCGAGGAGTTATATAAAAGACTATCAGGGATAAAAATAAAGAGAGAACAAATAATAGCAAGTTTAAAGCAATCAGAATTAGACAATAAGAATCTCAATACCTGGGATGATAATGACTTAACTTTTTTTTCAAAAAAACTAAGAGAAATCTCTAAACCCATCTTGATTGTAGCAAATAAAATTGATAAAGATATTGATGCTGAAAATCTAAATAATTTAAAAAAAAAATATGATGGACCGATCATTCCATGCAGTGCTTTAGCCGAACATATTTTAAGAAAATACCATGAAAAACAGGTGATTGATTATATCCCAGGATCTAATGGATTTAGAAATATTAATGAAAATTTAATAAGCACTAAAGAAGTGGAAACATTAAAGAAAATTAAGACCGACCTCTTGAATGTGTTTGGCAGCACGGGGGTTCAAGAAGCTCTAAATCATGCCATTTTTAAGGTGTCTAATCAAATATGTGTATACCCTGTTTCAGATACAAAAAGTTTTTCAGATAATAACAACAATGTTCTACCAGATGTTTTTCTTGTAAATAAAGGAACATTTTTGATTGATTTTGTTCGAGAAAAAATTCATAGTGATTTGGCTAAACACTTTATTTTTGGGATTGACGGAAGAACAAAAAAAAGACTAGGAGAAAATTATATTTTAAAACATAATGATATAGTTAAAATAGTTTCAGCAAAATGAATATTTAATCTTGTTTTGATGTTAATAAGATGTAAGCAAGAATGATGATCAAAAGAATTATCCCAAACCCATTTATGATGAATTTAATAGTTTCAGCTTCAGATGATGTGATTTGAAACAAAGGAGAGCACCTATAATTATTTAATAAATATTATTTTTCTAAGTTAATTATTCATTTAATAATTTTGTATTTGGAAAAGTTTACGGATAGAATCATA
>DXJM01000193.1 GCA_019057355.1 Promethearchaeota archaeon
AAGAAAATGGTCAAAAAGTATTTGATGCTTTCAATTTATTATATATTAAAAATATCGGACATAATATTGTTGAATATGAAGTTAATAGAAAAGATGGAACAAAAATTTTCTTGGAAACTTCTGCTTACCTAAAATTTGATGAAAATAAAATGATTACAGGATTTTATGGATTAATTCGCGATATTTCAGAACGTAAAAAAACAGAACAACTCAAGGAGGAATTCAGTAAAGAACTTGAAAAACAAGTGAAAATAAAAACTAAAGAACTAAATGAAGCATTGGAACAACAAAAATATTATTTTGAACAAATAATGAAGTCATCACGATTTAAAACAGAATTCATGTCCACAATGTCTCATGAACTCAGAACTCCTTTAAATAGTATCATGGGTTTTTCAGAATTATTAATGGAAAATGAGTATGGAGAGTTAAATGAGGATCAACTTGAATTTATTTATGATATCCGGAGTTCAGCAGAACACCTATTAGATATGATAAATCATATATTAGACATATCTAAAATTGAAGCTGGAAAACTTGTTCTTAATTTTGAAACCCTCTCATTAAAAAATATTATTGAGCAAGTCAACACAGCTATAAAACCGTTATATTCGAAAAAAAAATTAAACTTTTATTATAGTGGGGTACAAGATAACCTGGAAATATATGCTGATCCAATAAGATTAAAAGAAATATTATTTAATTTATTGAGTAATGCAATTAAGTTTACATTAGATGGTGAAATTGTTTTTGCAATAGAAGAAACTAATGATGATTATATTTTTAAAATCAAAGATACGGGAATTGGAATTGCTCGTAAAGATTTTCATCTAATTTTTCAAGATTTTAAAAGAGTCAACTCTCCTATTGTCCATTCAATACCCGGAACTGGACTAGGGTTAGCATTAACAAAGAGATTAATTAATTTACATGGTGGAGAAATAACATTTTTTAGCATTTTAGGCAAAGGAACAACATTTACATTTTCTCTCCCCAAAAAAAAAGATTAAGAGGATTGCATTATTAAGAACACTAAAAAATTTAGAGCAAAACACCCTATATGCATTATTGATCATCTTAACTCAATTGAATTTCTTCCTATCCCCTTTCTCTTATTTAATCAATATAATAAGATTGTAGAATGTAATAATCAAGCAAAAGAATTATTTGGCTATTCAAGAAATGAATTACTTAACATGCAATTCTCAAATTTATTGAGAAAAAAGGCTGAGAATAACAGAACACTCATCAATGAAGATTATTTAGAGAAAATACATAATGGACATGATATTGATGATCAATTCCAAATTATATGTAAAGATGGTCTATATAAATGGGTAAACATTAAAACTAAAGTTCTTCTCTGTAATGAAGATAAAAGTTCCTATTATCTTTTCTTTTTTAATGATATCTCAAAAGAAAAATTCCTTGAAAAAAAGTTAAAAAAAGTTAAATCTAAATACAAGTATCTAAATGAGCAGATGAATATCATATTTGATAATATCCCCGCTCTAATCTTTTATAAAGACATTAATAATAATATTGTCAAAGTCAATCAATACACAGCAACGGAATATGGATTGAGAAAAGAAGAACTAGAGGGAGAAAGCTGTTTTAAATTGTATTCTAACCAAATAGCTAATAATTATTGGTTAGACGACTTGGAGGTGATTAAAAACCAGAAAGCAAAACTTAGATATGAAGAACAATGGACTACTAAAATGGGGTCTAAATGGTTAGAAACATCCAAGATACCTTATATAGATACAAACGGAATTGTAAAAGGAATTATTGGTTTTTCTATTGATATTAGTAAATATAAAAAAAAAGAAGATCAGTTAAAAGAATCCAAAAAAAAATATCGAAGAATTATAGAAACTATCAAAGATGGATATTATGAAATTAATTTGCATTCAAGATATACATATGTTAATGATGCGCTGTGTGAAATGTTAGGGTATACAAAACTAGAGATGTTTAAATTAAGATTGAGTGATCAATTTGATGAAAATACTAAAAATTTCCTTTATAATTCCTTTCAAAAGTTATACGAGCAAGAAAATAATGATATGACTGTTCATTATTACTTTACTAAGAAAGATGGCACAGTACTCTATTTAAAAACATCTGCATATATGAAATATGACAATAATAAACATAAAATAGGTTTTTATGGATTAGTAAAGGATATTACAAGGAATAAAATCTTGGAAAATTACATAGAACAACTAAAAAAATCAGAAGAAAAATACAGAATATTCATTGAAAATATTAATGAAGGGTATTATGAAATTGATAAAGAGGGTAAATTTTTGTACGTAAATGATGCTTTATGTAAAATACTAGAGTACCCTATTAGCGAAATTTATCTTTTAAGAATGGGAGAAATTTGTGATGAAAAAACCGGCTTGTCTATCTTCCATTCTTTTAATGAATGTTGTGAAAAAGAAAAAAATGAGAGTAACATTCAGTTTGAATTCCAAAAGAAGAATGGGGAAAAAATTTTCTTAGAAATTTCTGTATTTTTAAGACACGATATTGAGGGAAATAAAATAGGATTTTATGGATTAGTAAGGGATATTACAAGGAATAAAATCCTGGAACACTTGAACGAAGAAATTCATAATTCTGAGATTAAATATCGTAATATTGTCGAAAATATTAAAGAAGGCTACTATGAAGTTGATATCAAAGGTCATTATACTTTTATTAATCCAGCATTTTGCAAAATTGTAGAACGTTCTGCAGAAGATTTGATAGGGCTAAGCTATAAAAAATTGATGAAAGAAGATGTGGCAGAATTTGTATTTAAAGGTTTTAATGAAGTATTTAATACAGGAGTTCCAAAATATGATTTTGAATTTGCTTTTACGTGTAAAAATGATAAAAAAATTATCGTTGAATCTTCGGTAGATATCAAATATGATAATGAACGAAATAAAATCGGATTTTTTGGATTAGTGAGAGATAAAACAATAAGAAAGATAGAAGAAACTATAATGGAAGAAATGAATGAATACTTAGAAATAATAGTAGAGCAAAGAACCAAGGAATTAAATGATTTACTTAAAGAACAAAAAAATTACCTAAATGAGATAATAAAAGCCTCCCAATTTAAATCTCAGTTTATGGCTATGATGTCACATGAGCTCCGAACACCTCTAAACGCAATTATGGGTTTCACGGACTTATTATTAGAAGAATCTTTAGGTCCTATATCAGATCTTCAAAAAGAATACATTAGCGATATTAAATCCTCTTCTAAACACCAATTTAATATGGTACAAAACATTTTAGATATTTCTAGAATTGAAGCAGGTGAAATAAATTTAGTCCTAAAAGATTTTCCGGTAAATAACATTATAAATCAAGTGATTTCAAGTTTCAAACTTCAAATTGATGAAAAAAAATTAGAAATTATAAAAGAAGGATTCAATAGGGAATGTATAATTTATGCAGATCCAGTCAAATTTAAACAGATATATATGAATATATTTGACAACGCAGTCAAATATACTAAAGAAGGTAATATAACACTTAGTTTTGAAGAAAATGTGAGAGAGTGGATTTTTAAAATAAAGGACACAGGAATAGGAATTGCTAAAAAAGATTATAATTTAATATTTGAAGATTTTAAAAGGTGTGATGAGTCTCCGTATGTAAAATCTATTTATGGGACGGGTTTAGGTTTGCCCTTAGCTAAAAGAATTATTAACTTACATGGTGGAGAAATAACATTTTTTAGTAATATAGGCAAAGGAACAACATTTACATTTTCTATCCCAAAAAAGCAGATTAAAAGCGTTGTATAATTAAAAGTAATAAAAAATTTGAAGGAAAATGCCCTAAATGGATTATTCATCTTCATAGATCAATTGAATCTCTTCTTGTTTCCTATATCTTATTTTTTCAAAA